>CAJLXA010000027.1 GCA_905210485.1 uncultured Eubacteriales bacterium
CCTATTAGTATTATCTGAAAGGATGATAGTTTCCTTTTTAGTATTCCCATGCAAAGGCCTCGATTCCGTTTATCGTTATTATGATATCATCTTTTTCATAAAGATAGCATTAGGGTTATTGCGAAAGGTATTAAGATTTTATAAAGATTATAATCAATGCTTATCTGTATTTTCTTTGTTATCGCATTCTTCTTACATGTCTTGCTTGCAATTTCGCTTCAAATATTATAAACAATGTATTCTGGATGGGGTCCGTTTGCGTTTTATTTCTATTCATTACAGTTAAATCTTTTTTAACCGCATAACATCTCTGTTGTTTGACACACAAAAGGCTCACGGATTTTTCCGTAAGCCTTTTGTCATCGTTTGAAAGCGCAATTCTAAAATTTAATTTTAATAATTCCCTATGGAAACTGCGCTTTCGGGCCTGCGGCTTTTTTTACGGTATCAGTTATCCAGAACAGCTTCCCAACGGATAGGCGTCTGCCCGGTTTTTATCAGAAATTCATTTGCTTTTGAAAACGGTCTTGAACCGAAAAATCCGTTATATGCGGAGAGGGGACTGGGGTGCACCGATTGCAGGATCAGGTGGCGAGGATTGGTGATCAAAGTTTTCTTGGAGCGCGCGTTGCCGCCCCACAGAATAAAGACGAGAGGCCGCGGCGATTCATTGGCCTTTTCAATAATGGCGTCGGTCAGCGTTTCCCAGCCATACCCCTTATGACTGGCGGCCTGTCCGCGGCGGACGGTCAGCGTAGCGTTCAAAAGCAAAACGCCTTGCTTTGCCCATACGGTGAGATCGCCGGTTTGCGGATAGGGCATACCGATGTCGGTATGCAGTTCTTTATATATGTTCTGCAAAGAGGGAGGAATCGGCACGCCTTTCTGCACAGAAAATGACAGGCCGTGTGCCTGTCCCTCTTCATGGTAGGGATCCTGTCCTAAAATCACAACTTTCATGTCGTTATAGTCGGTATAACGCAGGGCATTGAATATATCGCCCATAGGCGGGTAAACGGTTCGGTTGGTGTATTCATCTTTCAAAAACGCGCGAAGGCGCAGATAATAATCTTTGTGAAATTCGTCTTTCAGAATGTCGTCCCATGTATTGCCGATATGTACCATAGAAAAAACCTCCGCGTGCTTTTTCTACAGTATAGCACATCGGAGGTAATTTCGCAAGCCTTTTCAGTCAAAAACCGTTTCGATGACTTTCGGGCAGTTTTCCGGTGAGTAGCGCCAGGACGAAAGGTGCGTGACCTTGGCGGTGTCCACAAAATATTTCGGCGAGGCATTTCTTTCCGGGCGCCCCTCGGTGTCGATAATGACAAGTTTTATTTTCATTTTTTCTTTTATTATGCTTTTTATGTAGACGGCGGCGACATCGCCGACCTCAACATTGTCTTTCAGTTCCGCAAGCCCCGCAAGATTCGGCGCCAGTTCCACAAAAATGCCGTAGTTTTCAATACTGCGGACAATGCCGGCCACGGTATCGCCGGCATGAAAACGCGCGGCGTTTTCTTTCCATGTCCCGTAGAGTTCGCGTTGCGAAACGTAAAGGCGCCCCTCGGCGTCTATATTTTTTACAACAACGCGGATGCGGTCTCCGACGCGCAGTCTGTCGCGCGGGTGCGTAATACGGGAGACCGAGATCGAGTCGATGGAGAGCAGGGAGACAATGCCGCAACCGATGTCCACAAAAGCACCGAAATTTTCGAGATGCGTGACGGTCGCGGGCAGAATATCCCCCGGCAGAAGTCCGTCGATATAGCGGCGGCGACATTCTTCCTGCGCGCGTCGCCGCGACAAAACGGCCACGGTTTTACCGTTTTCGTCCCGCTTTATTCCGATGATCGTAAAGGCTACGGGTTTTCCGACGCGCGTCAGAACGGCGATATCTTTTACTTCCTCGCCGTTTCTTGTGGATTGCACTTCGCTTCGCGGCATGACGGCCGGTATACCGTACAGATCGAAATGCAGATTGTACGAGCTGTCGCATACAAGGGCGACGGATTCAAGGATTTTCTGTTTTTCAATGGCTTTTTCAATGCCGGGAAGAGAAGAAAGGACTTCATGATTTTCCGGCGTTCCGATCAGGTATCCTTCAGGTTTGTACGGACTTAACATATGTTACCTCTTTTTTTCTTTAGGCGGGCAAGCGGAATTCGGTCGGTTCCCGGCGGCCTTTGCCTATCAATACGGTTTCAGTATATGCTGCAAAATGAAAAAGTAGAAGACGAAAAATCCCGTTATCCGAAAAGCAAAGGAAAAATGTGTTCCGGCTATTGCAATGCTGTTCGTTATATGTTAAAATATATATTATCCAATATAAATTAAGGACAGAATATTCATGAAGATCGTTGTAAAAATCGGTACATCCACTCTGACGCACGCTTCGGGTTGCGTGAATATCCGCAGAATCGAGACGCTTGTGAAGATACTGAGCGATATGAAAAATGCGGGGAATGACGTTGTGCTTGTGTCATCGGGCGCCATCGGAATGGGCGTCGGCAAACTGAACCTGAAAGAGCGCCCGCGGGATATTTCCGGGAAGCAGGCCGCGGCGGCAGTCGGGCAGTGCGAACTGATGTATATTTATGATAAACTGTTCTCCGAATACAATCATACGGTGGCGCAGATTCTCCTGACCGCCCCGGATCTGCAGGTGGAAAGCCGTCACGCCAAATTCAACGCGACGATGGCACGTCTGACCGAGCTCGGCGTTCTGCCGATCATCAACGAAAACGACACTGTTGCCACGGAAGAGATCGAATTCGGCGACAATGATAAACTGGCCGCCTTTGTGGCCGCAAGCGTCGGAGCCGATCTTCTGATTCTGCTTTCCGATATTGACGGTTTATATTCGGCAGATCCGCATAAGGATCCGCATGCCACACTGATCCGCGAAGTGCATGAACTGACGTCCGATATTATGGCGCTCGGCGGCGGCGCCGGTTCCACGCTCGGTACCGGCGGTATGGCGACAAAACTGCATGCCGCCGAAATTGCCACTGCGGCCGGTTGCGATATGATTATTGCCAACGGCGCGTGCCCGGAACTGCTTTACAACATTCTGGACAATAAACCGGTGGGAACAAGGTTCTACGCGAAAAAGTAAAGGAAAGAGGTAACGTATGACAACCGAAGAAATACTGAAGAGAGCAAAAGCCGCCGTTCCGGCGCTTCGCCGAGCGACGGAAGCGGAAATCAATCATGCGCTTTCCCTGATGGCAGACGCACTTCTGAAAGACGAAGAGCATATTCTGCATGAAAATCATGAAGACGTGGAGGCCGCACGGGGAAAAATCAGCGAGGTGATGCTTGACCGCCTTGCGCTGAATTCCGCGCGTATCCGCGGTATGGCGGAAGGAATCCGCGCCGTCCGTGACCTGCCGTCTCCCGTCGGCCGCGTACTTGACCGTATTGAACGTCCGAACGGCCTTGTGATCGAAAAAACCGCCGTTCCGATGGGCGTGATCGCCATTATATACGAAAGCCGCCCCAATGTTACGTCAGACGCGGCTGTGCTGGCTTTAAAGAGCGGCAACGTCTGTATTCTGCGCGGCGGAAAGGAAGCTTGCCGTTCGGCGCGCGCGGTGACCGACGCTTTGCGGAAGGGACTTTCCGCGGCCGGTATCACGGAAGACGCCGTACTGCTTGTCGACGATACGACGCGCGAAAGCGCACGGGCGCTGATGCAGGCCAGAGGTTATGTCGATCTTCTGATTCCGCGCGGCGGAGCGGGACTTATCCGTGCATGCGTGGAAAACGCAACCGTTCCCTGCATAGAAACGGGCACAGGCATTTGTCATATTTATGTGGATAAAGACGCCGATCTCAGCATGGCGCTGGATATTGTGGAAAACGCAAAAACGAGCCGTCCCTCCGTGTGCAATGCGGCGGAGGTCTGCCTCGTGCATCGGGATGTCGCCGCCTCGTTTTTGCCGCTTCTTTATAAACGCCTTGTCACCGACCGCGCGGCAAAGGGGCTTGTGCCGGTTGAGATCCGCGGCGACGCGACCGTCTCCGGCGCCATTCCGGCAACTCCGGCCGGAGAACGGGATTTCGATACGGAATTCTTGGATTATATTCTGGCAGTGAAGACTGTTGCCGACGTTCATGAAGCCGTTGCCCACATCGCGTGCCACTCCACGCATCACAGTGACTGTATCGTGACGAAGAATGCGGAAGCGGCCGCCGTTTTCACGGCCGACGTGGACAGTGCGGCGGTGTATGTCAATGCGTCAACGCGTTTTACCGACGGCGGAGAATTCGGCCTCGGTTGCGAAATGGGTATCTCCACGCAGAAAATGCATGCGCGCGGACCGCTCGGTCTCCGGGAACTTATGACTTATAAATACATCATTCACGGAAACGGACAGATCCGTTGACGGAAGGAGAAGAGAAATCATGAAAATCGGATTTATCGGAGCCGGCAATATGGGCGGCGCACTTGCAAAAGCGGCCGCCAGAACGGAGAATACCATTCTTCTTGCCGATGCTTCTCATGAAAAAGCGGCGGCGCTTGCCGCAAAAATCGGTGCCGGTACGGCGGATAACCATACGGTCTCTTCAATGTGCGACTGTATTTTCCTCGGCGTGAAACCGCAGGTATTGCCGCTGCTTATCGACGAGATCCGCGATGTGCTGAAAAAGCGTACAACGCCGTTCTTCCTCGTATCCATGGCGGCCGGCGTGACGATCGGAAAGATTGTCGCCATGCTCGGCTTTTCCGTCCCGATAATCCGCATTATGCCGAATACCCCGGTCTCGGTCGGGCGCGGTATGATTCTTTGGTGCGGGAATGATCTTGTGACGGCCGAAAATACGGCGGCCTTTACCGGCGCTATGCGTTTTGCGGGAACGCTTGACGAAATTCCCGAAAACCTGATCGACGCGGGTTGTGCGCTGTCAGGTTGCGGACCTGCTTTTGTCGCGCTCTTTATTGAAGCGTTGGCGGACGGTGCGGTGGCCTGCGGTCTTCCGCGGGCAAAAGCATTGCTTTACGCCGCCGAAACGGTAGGAGGTACGGCCGCATTGCTTTCCGAATCGGGGCAACATCCCGGAGAACTGAAGGACGCAGTATGCAGTCCCGCAGGCAGTACCGTCATGGGTGTGGCGGCGCTGGAAGCGGGCGGTTTCCGCGCGGCGGCGATCGACGCGGTGCTGAAGGCTTATGCCCGTACGAAGGAACTCGGTAAATAAAAGAACGGAACCGCACAGAGGTTCCGTTCTTTTATTTGTATATTTGTGCCGGCCGCGCGTTTACGGCAAAAGCGATAAATAACGCGCGGCAGAAAAGATCCGGCAATGCAGAGGCTTTATTAAATCATAAAACGTAAATAAAAGTTTACTTTCGCCTTGAAACTGTGCGGATCAACGCTTCAATATTGATTCTTCCGTCCTCGCGGATCGTGCGGAAAAAGGTAACGCCGTTTTCCTCTTTCTTTTCAATAGTGAGAACGGAGTCGTACGGTGCCTCGCTCAAAAAGGCAATGGAAACATCGCGGATTTCGTTTTCACGCATATCCATACAGTCGGTCAGCATATCGAGGTAGCGTGTGTTGTTCATATGCATGTTGAAATCCACTTCGGAATACGTGACGCGGTGCGTTCCGCATGTGGGCATTTCCTGCGGCAGTGCGAAACGGAGCGGTGCGTCGGGAGTTATCGGCGCGTCGTAATCAAAATTTGGACGGTATTCGGTCGTGCGGAGGGGGCGCCGGGTCTCCACGTCGATCAGCGCCCAGACCGAGGCGGCCTCGGCTATACACTCATCTCCGCGCATAATGGTATAATAACGGGGAAAACTGTAACCGTGGCCGGCGTCCGCCCATGAGGAAACGTCGAGCATTTCATAAGCATGTGCGGGACGACGGAAAGTGATGGCGATCCGGGAGAGGACAAACGCCTGTCCTCCGTTCAGAAGTTCCTCGTTCGAGGGGCCGAGACGGCGGAGCTGCATATTGGCGGCCGTTTGCATATAACGCAGCAGCGAAGCGGGGCGCGCCGTTTCCGTAAAATCGGTGTCGTGCGCGTCAACGCACATATGTTCCGTCCATTTCATAAGATTACCTTGCTTTCCGTATAAATATCGTCTTTATGCCGCGGATCACCCGCGACAATGTTTATTGTACCTTAATATCGGAGAAAATGCAAGGTTTTTCACACAAATTTAATGAATGACCGGAAGCGTTCCGAGCGCGGTTTCCGCATGAATTTCGTTTTCTTTCGGAACGGGCTGCGTATAGACGCGGCTTTCGCCGGCGGACGCGCGTTCGCGGTTGTCAAGACCGAAACTGATTGAAATGGCGCTGTTGACTTCACGCATCATTTTGTCGTCAAGGTGACCCATACGTTCACGAAGGCGTTGTTTGTCGAGCGTGCGTATCTGTTCGAGGAGCACGACGGAATCTTTGGCCAATCCGACTTCTGAGGCATAAATGTCAATGTGCGTCGGGAGTTTCGTTTTTCCCATGCGGCTGGTGATGGCCGCGGCTATCACCGTGGGACTGTAGCGGTTCCCGATGTCGTTCTGTACGATGAGAACGGGGCGCAGGCCGCCCTGTTCGCTACCGACGACGGGACTGAGATCGGCATAATAAATATCGCCGCGTTTTATGTTCATATGAATTCTCTGACCTTTCCTTTCTTTGCCTTACCGGGAAATTGTTACGCTTCTATTCTTGCCTGTATTTCGTAAATTCATACCGCGGGAAAAACTTTTCTCCGTAAGCAGTATATGCAGGCGGGAAAAAAGAAGCGAGAGGTGCCCGGAAAACATTTTGCCGGACATCTCTCGTACGCTCTTTTTCAATTATTTGTCGTATACGGATTCTTCGTAGTCTTCGGAGGGTCTGAAAAGCAGGGAAATGCACCAGATGCCCGCAAGCGCGACCAGCGTATAGATGATACGGCTGACGATGGCACCCTGTCCTCCGAAAATCCAGGCTACTATGTCGAAAGAGAAGAGTCCGATGCTACCCCAGTTAAGGGCGCCGATAATAGTGAGTGCAAGAGCGATTCTGTCAATGATCATCATAAGCGTTTGTTCCGCCGGAAAATACGGCGGTCTCCTTTCTTTTTAAGAGTTGCAGACATATCATGACCCGTTTTTGAGTAAAATATGCAGAGCCGTTCAGTTTTCCGAATGAAAACTCGGAACGGTGTCACCGAATTGCTTTCTTAATATGTAAAGAGCCTTTTTTTCGATACGGCTGACATAGGAACGGGAAATGCCGAGAATTTTCGCAACGTCGCGCTGTGTTTTCGGCGGACTGTCGGATAGGCCGTAACGCATGACGATGATTTCGCGTTCACGCGGGGAAAGATGCGTGGAGACAAGGCGCACGGCTTTGTCGGCCTGCATGCGGAAATCAAGATCGTCCGCAATCGTATCGTCCACACTGATGATATCTATGTAGGTCAGGGGATTGCCGTCTTTGTCAGTGTCGATCGTTTCGGTGATGGACACTTCCGCGTTCAGTTTTTTCTGTGAGCGGAAGAACATAAGGATCTCGTTCTGAATACATTTTGACGCGTAAGTGGCGAATTTTGCACCGTTTTTATCGTCAAAAGAATCCACGGCTTTCATCAGACCGAGACTGCCGATGGAAATCAGTTCATCCGGCATGCTGTAAGAGACATAATACTTGCGTACAATATGGGCAACGAGGCGAAGATTATGTTCGATCAGCGCACTGCGCGCATTTTGATTACCGGCCTTTTTTTCTGAAAAAAGGCGTTTTTCTTCTTCGGGCGACAGAGGCGGCGGAAAATTCTGTGCCGCGGAAATGCCGAGGATCAGACAGAAAAAATTCTGTATGGCGGAGAAAATAGCCGATAGCATGAGATACCTCCCGAAAAGCGTAATGGTATATCTTATGCGAAAAATCACGAATTTCTGACGGTTTTGTCAAATTAGGACAGGCAAAAAAGAAAAATGCCGTTTTCTTGACAAATGCCGAAAAGTCTGCTACAATACGAAAGAAAGAACAGACGGGAAACGAATGTCGCGCATTATCCGTCCGTACGTATTGTCGAAAGCGCATAAAATGTAACGGTTTATATACATTATGATCGAAATCTGCTGAAAATCGAGGAAAGAAAAATGAAGCATGTATTGGTGACGGGAGGAAGCCGCGGAATCGGCGCCGCCGTTGTTCGCCTCTTTTCGGAAAAAGGATATCGCGTTTCTTTCACCTATTTACACGCGGCCGACGCCGCGAAAAATCTTATGCGGGAAACGGGTGCCTTGGGCATTATGGCGGATTCCGCAAATCCTGCGGATATTCTCCGCGCCGCAAAAACGGCCGGCGACACCGATATTCTTGTAAACAACGCGGCGGTTTCCTCTTTTTCTCTAATGCAGGATCTGAATGACGAACTGTGGGAAAAAACGATTGCCGTCAATCTCAGCGCGCCGTTTTTATACAGCCGGGCCGTTCTGCCGTACATGATCCGTGAAAAATGGGGCAGGATTGTGAATATCGCGTCCATGTGGGGAGAGACGGGCGCTTCCTGCGAAGTGCATTATTCGGCGGCCAAAGCCGGTCTTATCGGTATGACAAAAGCGCTTGCCAAGGAAGTCGGGCCGTCCGGCATTACGGTCAACGCCGTTTCGCCCGGCGTGATCGCCACCGATATGAACAGCGCGCTGTCGGAGAGCGATCTTGCCGCGCTCCGGGAGGAAACGCCTCTCGGTCGCATCGGCAGTGTGCACGATGTGGCGTCTGCGGTTTTGTTTCTTGCAGGCGACGACGCTTCTTTTATCACGGGCGACGTTTTACGCGTCAACGGCGGTTTTTTGATTTAATTTTTAAAAACTCGTAAAAACTATTGCAATATCGGCAACAATCTGTTACAATAATAAAAGGAGACAGAAATCGGATGTCTGCGGGCATCGGATAGGACCATACCGGCCGGGGAAGCAGCGGCTCCCTGTACCTGCAATCCGCTATAGCAGGGGTGGTTTCCGATTCCGAGGGTTGCTTCTGTGCGGCCGCGCCGTTTGTCTCTGCGTTGAAGAATGGGTCTCGCGCAATCGGGAACTTTGAACCATGTCAGGTGGGGAACCAAGCAGCATTAAGAAGTTTCACCCGATGTGCCGTGAGGGCGCCTGTTCCGAGCAGGGGCGGCGGTTAACGCGCGGAGAAGCGTATTCGAAGAATCGGTGTATGGTCTGATCCGATATCCGGAGGTTCCGACGAACCTCTCGTGCGTGCGAGCGGCTTCGGTTGCTTTCACGCACTTTTATTTTTCTCGGAGGGATTTATGCACAGAGCGTTATACCGCAAATGGCGGCCGCAGGTCTTCAGCGACGTCTGCGGACAAAATCAGATTACCGATATTCTGCAATATGAGGTGGCAAACGGCAAAACGTCGCACGCCTACCTTTTTTGCGGTTCCCGCGGAACGGGAAAGACCACCTGCGCGAAAATCCTTGCCAAAGCCGTGAACTGTCTCTCCCCTGTCAACGGCAATCCCTGCAACGCCTGTACTGCCTGCCGGGCAATTGACGCTGGCATTGCGACCGATGTTGTGGAAATGGACGCCGCCAGCAACACAAGCGTGGACAATGTGCGGGACATCAAGGAAGAAATCGTTTATTCCCCCGCCGAACTGAAATGCCGCGTCTATATTATCGACGAGGTGCACATGCTGTCGACAAGCGCGTTCAACGCGCTCCTGAAAACGTTGGAAGAACCGCCTCCGCACGTTATGTTCATTCTGGCGACGACCGAACTTCAGAAATTGCCGACGACGGTGATTTCGCGCTGTCAGCGCTTTGACTTCCGCCGTATATCGTCCGACGTGATCGTTTCACGTCTTATGACGATCGCCGCCGGTGAGAATATCGGTCTTACGGAAGACGCGGCGCGCGTCATCGCCCGCGCGGCGCAGGGCGGCATGCGGGATGCCATCAGCCTCTTTGAACTGTGCGCGGGACTGTCGGATAAGATTGACGCGCCGCTTGCGGTATCGACGCTCGGCATTGACGGCCGCGAGAGCCTTTCCGCCTGCATCCGCGCCGTTGCCGAAAAAGATTACCCGACGATTTACGAAACAATAAGAAAAATCGTGATGTCATCCCGTGATCTTTCGGTTTTCTGGCAGGAACTGATTGATTACTATCGTGATATGATGATCGCCAAAACAACGCCTGCGGCAAAGGCTTATCTCGATCTTACCGACGGCGAACTTTCGGATCTTATCGAAAATGCCAAACGTTTTCCGATGGCAACGCTGGTATATCATTCGCGCTGTCTTGAAGACGCCATGTATGCCATGCAACGCGCCGGATTTTCCAAGCGGAGCACCGCGGAACTTGCGCTGACGCGTATGTGCGATCCGCGGCTTTCGGTTTCCGCCGAAGCGCTTGCCGCCCGTATCGACAAACTGGAGCGCGACGTTATGACGCTCCGCGCCGGCGGTTCCGCTCCGTACACGGAAACAACCGCAACGGATAACCGGAAAGACGTACCGAAAAAAAGCGGAAACGATACGCCCCGTGAAACGGTGGTCAGTGAGGAAAAAAAGCCTTTGCCCGGAGATGACGGCGCGGTTTTCCGTCCGTTCCCGCATTGGAATGAAGTTATTGAAAACGTGGCGCGTACGCGCCCGCAGATCGTCCGGTTTCTCGAAACCGCGAAAGCCTATATGCGGAAAAACGGCGATTGCCTTCTTCGCGTGAAAATGGGGCTCGGCGCCAATATTCTGCGCCGGGAGGAAAACCTGAACCTTGTGCGCGGTATCTGCGCTGAGGTGGCCGGGGACAGCGTCCGGAGTGGTACGTTTACCATAGAAACCGCCGATACGCCCTCGTCGGGCACGGTTGTCGACGAACTGCTGGAAGCGCTCGGCGACAGCGGAAATCCGTAATGCTAACAATAAAGTGAGGAAATATATATGAAAGTCAGAATCCCGAATAACGGTGCCGGCAATATGCAGAACATGTTGAAACAGGCGCAGAAGATGCAGGAGGATATGGCCGAAAAGCAGGCGGAACTGGAAAACGCGGAATACACGGTTTCCGCGGGCGGCGGTATGGTCACGGTGAAGATAAACGGCAAGCGGCAGATCCTTTCTCTGGATATCAAACCCGACATTGTCGATCCCGATGACATTGAAACGCTTTCCGATGTTCTGACGGCGGCGGTAAACGAAGCGATCCGCAAAGTGGACGATACGACGGCCGAAGAAATGAATAAGATCACAAGCGCCGTGAATCTGCCGGGAATCCCCGGTATGCCGGGCGGTCTTTTCTGATGGCACGGGAGTATATCGAACCGCTCCAATTGCTGATCGACAAATTCCGGAAACTGCCGGGCGTCGGCGGAAAAAGCGCGGCGCGCATGGCTTTTTCGGTTCTGAATTTTACAAAAGAGGAAGCGGAATCTTTTGCGGCCGCCATTGTCGGCGCAAAAGAAAACATCAAAACCTGTCGCATTTGCGGCAACATTGCCGTCGGCGATATCTGCGACATCTGCGCGGATCCCGACAGAGACCGGAGTCTTATCTGCGTTGTGGAAGACGCGCGGGCGGTTATGGCGTTTGAACGGGTACGCGAATACCGCGGTCTGTATCATGTTCTCGGCGGCGCTTTGTCTCCGATGAATGGCGTCCGTGTGGCGGATCTCCGCTTTTCGGAACTGATCGAACGGCTGGAAGACGGAAATATATCCGAGGTTATCGTGGCTACCAATCCTACGGTTGAAGGGGAAGCAACGGCCATGTACCTTTTACGTCTTCTGGAACCGTATGACGTGAAGGTCTCCCGTCTTGCCTACGGAATCCCCGTCGGGGGCGATCTGGAGTATGCGGATGAAGTGACGCTGAATCGCGCCATTGAAGGCCGCCGACTCCTGAAATGACGATTTTTATGCAAAAAAAGGTTACAAATGCTACATAAAAAGGAAAGAAACATATCTTGACTTTTATAGGGCGTTCGGCTATAATAATGTCAGAAATTCTGCAAAAAGAAAGGAAATATAAAAATGGTTGTTACAAAAAAATCCGTTATCGGCGATGTTCTTGACGAAAATCCCGGAACGGCGGAGTTCTTCTTTGAAATCGGCATGCACTGCCTCGGTTGCCCGGCTTCGCGCGGCGAAACCATCGAGGACGCCTGCGCCGTTCATGGCACTGACCCCGACGAACTCATCAAGAAAATCAACGATTATCTTGCAAAGTAAAAGATGGGCCGCATAATACCCGATAACCGATTGCGTACGGCGGCCGATCTTGTTAGGCAGGGGGCGTATTTTGCCGATATCGGCACCGATCACGCTTACCTGCCTGTTTTTCTTTCCGAAGAAGGGAAGATTGCGGGGGCGTATGCGTCCGATGTGGCGGAAGGCCCCGTCACCCGCGCCCGCGAACATGTGGCGGCGGCGGGTTTATCGGATCGCATACTTGTGCGCCGCGCGGACGGACTTGAAGGCTTGTTTGACCGGTTCCCGTCTGTTACGGATATTGCCGTTTGCGGTATGGGGGGCGAATTGATCGTTCGTCTTTTATCGGAAGAACCGCGAATTCTTTCGGAAAAAATCCGCCTGATTCTACAGCCGATGAGCCGTCCTGCCGCCTTGCGCCTCTATCTTGCCGAAACGGGATTTTCCGTGATAGAGGAACGGCTTCTTTTGGCTCAGGGCCGTATTTATACCTGCATTGCCGCACAGTATACGGGTGTGCCGTATACGCTTTCCTATGAGGAAGCGGAAATCGGCGCCTATCATCTGGTGTCACCGCCGACACCGCTTTTTTATCGGTATATAAGGGAAAGACTTCTTTGCGAAAAGGAAAAAATTGCGGGAATGAAGACGGGCGGCCGCTGTACGGAAAAGGAAGAGGCTTTTGCCGCTTTCCTTGAAAACATCATGAAAAGAGAAAAAACATATGACGGTGAATGAACTGTATCGGCATCTTGACGAGGCTTATCCCGTGACCTTGCGGGAAGAGTGGGATAACGACGGGCTTATGCTTTCTCCCGACGGAACGTCCGCAGTGAAACGCGTACTTCTGACGCTGGACGTGACCGAGGCCGCGGCGGATTATGCCATTGCAAACGGATATGATTGCATTGTTTCGCATCACCCGCTGATCTTTCGTCCGCTTTCCTCTCTGACGACGGAAAACGCCGTTACGAGAAAATGCCTGAAACTGCTGAAGAGCGGCGTTTCGGTCTTTTCTTTTCACACACGTCTCGATACGGTTGCCGGCGGCGTTAATGACGCATTGGCGGAGAAATTCGGCCTTTCCGAAGTGGCGCCGTTCGGTGAAAACCGTATGGGACGTATCGGAAATCTCTCGTCTTCCATGACGGCGGAGCAGTTCGCCTCTTTCGTAAAAAAAGCTCTGGCGGCAGACGGCGTACTTCTCGCGTCGGCCGGGCACGAGGTGCGTCGCGTGGCGGTTCTCGGCGGCGATGGCAAAAGCGGCATCGCGGAGGCGTTCGCCGCAGGGGCAGACACGTTTGTCAGCGGCCGCATAGGGTATAACATCATGGCAGAGGCCCGTGAGAACGGTATGAATCTTGTGGAAGCAGGGCATTATTTTACCGAAGCGCCGGTCTTGGCGTATCTTGAAAAGAGAATCCGCAGTTTTATCCCGGAAGCGGAAATCGGCTATTTTACTTCCAACAATCTGAAACTGCTGTAATTTCTCCCGCAGGATAAAAAATGAAAAGGCTCTTGACAAAAGACGAATTAACGGTTACAATAAGGATAATGACTGTGATCGGAAACGAGTATCCGCAGAAAAACGTACAGAGAGCCGTCGGTTGCTGAAAGACGGACGCAGAGTATGCGGGGAAATACATTCCGTGAGTTGCGCATAAGCGCCGGGTGCGCCCGTTACAGCAAAAATGAGGCTGTTCTTTGTAATGGCGAATATAGGGTGGTACCGCGATATTGTCGCCCCTGTATCGGAAATGGTTTTCCGATACAGGGGTTTTTCTTTACGGCATAAGCGGCGTGTAGCATCGTTTTCACCCGCGCGTCCGACTTCGCCGCGAGAAATCGCGCCGCCTCACATGCGCTTTATGCCTTGTTTCACTTGCCCGGAAATCGCGCGTTGGGTATGTCAGCCGGTAGTTGTAAAAAATGACAATATTCATTTACATTTTATGCGCACGGAGCATGACGGACGTTGCCGCTCCGCCGGGAATTATAACTGAAAATAATAAAATAATAAATACAGGAGATATACAATGAAAGTTTATGACGAACTCGTTGCCCGCGGACTGATTGCGCAGGTGACAAACGAAGCGGAGATCCGCGAAATGGTGAATAACGGAAAAGCGGTATTCTATATCGGCTTCGATCCGACGGCAGACAGTCTGCACGTCGGCCACTTTATGGCGCTCTGTCTGATGAAGCGCCTGCAGATGGCCGGTAACCGTCCGATCGCTCTGATCGGCGGCGGTACGGGCTATATCGGCGACCCTTCCGGCCGTTCGGACATGCGTTCGATGATGACGCCCGAAACCATACAGCATAACTGCGACTGCTTCAAAAAGCAGATGAGCCGCTTTATTGAATTCGGCGAGGGAAAGGCCATGATGGTCAATAACGCCGATTGGCTTCTCGACCTTAAGTATGTCGATCTTCTCCGTGAAGTCGGCGCCTGCTTCTCGGTCAACAATATGTTGCGCGCCGAATGTTATAAGCAGAGAATGGAAAAAGGACTGTCGTTCCTCGAATTCAACTATATGATCATGCAGTCTTACGACTTCTACCACCTCTATCAGAATTACGGTTGCAATATGCAGTTCGGCGGTGACGATCAGTGGTCGAACATGCTTGGCGGTACGGAACTTATTCGCCGGAAACTCGGCAAAGACGCTCACGCCATGACCATCACCCTGCTTCTGAATTCCGAAGGTAAGAAAATGGGCAAGACGGCAAACGGTGCGGTTTGGCTTGACCCGAATAAAACGTCTCCCTTTGAGTTCTACCAGTATTGGCGCAATGTCGGGGATGAGGACGTTATGAAGTGCATCCGCATGCTGACCTTCCTCCCCATTGAAGAAATTGACGCCATGAGCGATTGGAAAGACAGCAAACTGAACGATGCGAAGGATATTCTGGCATATGAACTGACGAAACTGGTTCACGGTGAAGAGGAGGCCGAAAAGGCCCGTGCATCCTCGCGCGCCCTGTTCGGTGGTGCGGACGGCGGTGAAATTCCGACGGTAACGCTGACCGATGCCGATCTTACGGACGGCGCGGCCGACATTCTCACGCTTCTTGTCAAAGGCGGTCTTGTGACGTCGAGAAGCGAAGCACGCCGTGCAGTGGAGCAGGGCGGCGTTTCCGCGGACGGCGAAAAGGTGACCGATATCCGCGCTTCCTTTACGGCGGAAACGCTGAAAAACGGCGTGGTTCTGCGCCGCGGCAAAAAGAGCTACAAAAAACTTATTCTGGCCTGACTTGATTTTGATGACGGAGAAACCGCGATGAACAGAATAACATTCGCTTACCGCGACGGAGAGGCCGCTTTATTGCTTGACGGCAGACCGTTTTTGTCCGGACTTACCGTTTTCGCCCGCTTCACCCGCGGAGGGGAAGCGCGTCTTGCGCCGACGGCACTGCGTGAAGATGACGGAACACAGTCGCTTCTGTATTCTGCCGATAAGTATTTTCGCAAACTCATACTCACGCTCCGGGCGGACGGCGACAGCGCCGTCCTCGCCGCGGAGGCCGAAACGAATGTGGATCACTGGATGGAAGACCGCAAATTCTCGGAATATGCGTCTCTTTCGCTTTCCTACCGACAGTCGTCGGCGCCCGAAGGCGTTCTTCTGCACGAAATGGAGGACAGTGTTTTCTGGCAGTCACCGCGGTTTCCGGAAGATATATCCGCGCTTCCGCCGGTTACGCAATCCGTTCTCATCGCGTTCGGGACGGCGGAACATATGCATATCCTGCCGCTGATGAACGACGGATTCCGCACCGAAATGCGGGATAACGGTTTTGTATTGTCGACGGGATACTACGGCAGTCACGGCCTGTCCGGTTATATTGCCGGTTTTACGGTTGCCCCGACGCCCTATGACGCGATACACAGGAATTTCGTTTTCCTTCGTGAGATCGGTGCGGTATCCGTAAAACCGACGGCGGAGCGCGAATTTCCCGCTATGCTTGACGGCTTCGGTTTCTGCACATGGGATGCATTTTATAAAGATGTTTCGGCAGAGGGCATCTATCGTAAACTTGATGAGTTACGGGAAAAGGGCGTTCGTCTTCGCTGGCTTCTGATTGATGACGGTTGGTCGCAGTATGACGAGATGTATCTGACCGATTTTACGGAAGATCGCAAAAAGTTTCCGGACGGCCTGAAAAACACGGTTGAGAAAATCAAGAGGGAATACGGCGTGCGCTATGTCGGCGTATGGCATGCGTTCACGGGTTATTGGCAGGGAATTCTGCCCGGTTCTCCGGCGTTCCGTGCGGCCGACGGCGAACTGGTGCTGACGGCCGAGGGATATTGGCTTCCGAAACCCGATCCCGATACGGCATTCCGCTTTTTTGACCGATGGCACCGCTATCTTGCTTCATGCGGGGTCGATTTTGTCAAGGTGGACAATCAGGGATCGTATTCTTCAAAGATCGAAGCGGTCGCGCCCGCAACAAAAGCCGTGCGTATTCTGCATGAAGCGTTGGAAAGCTCGGCGCTGAAAAATTTCGGGAACGGACTTCTGAACTGCATGGGTATGAGTACGGAGGACGTCCTTCAAAGTCCTGCGGCCCCGATCATGCGGACGTCGGACGACTATTTTCCGAAACGTGCAGGAGATTTTTCCCGCCACGCCGTGCAAAACGCGTACAACGCGCTTTTGCAGAGAGAGCTTCACCACTGCGATTTTGATATGTGGTGGTCGGCTCACGAGTCGGCCGAAGTGTCGTCGGTTCTGCGCGCTGTCAGCGGCGGGCCTATCTATGTCAGCGATGAGGTCGGAGCCACCGATCCCACGTATATTTTCCCTGCAACGGACGGAGAGGGTGGAATTTACCGTTGTGACGGCGCGGCTGTCCCGACTGCCGACATCATCTATACCGATTGCCGTGCGGAGAAAATGCCGCTGAAAATCTATAACCGTAAAGGCGACGCCTTTGTGCTTGCGGCGTTTGCCGTTTCCGATTGCACGGTTTCCGGCGAAGTACGACTGTCGGATATTCCCGAGGCGCACGATGATTCTTATCTGTGCGAAGAGTATTTTTCGGGGAAAACAACGCTTCTTTCCCGCGGGGACAGCATACCGTTTACGGTTGAAAAAAATCATGCCCGCCTGTATAATCTGTACCCCGTGACCGGGAAAACGGTGTTTCTCGGACGGCGCGATAAGTATATCGGCATTGCGACGCCGCGCGAACGGAAAATGGCGGTCGACGCCGTAAAGTCAAAAGAGAACGATAATTGGTCAAAAGAAAACCGATAAATGTATGTTTTTCTCTTGCTTTTTTTCACTCAATATGGTAAAATAACACTGATTACGGCACGGGTCTCACGGACATAGCGTGTCGAACAATGAGGAGATTTTTATGATAGATCGCAAACAGAGAACCGAATTTTTCGCCGATCTCGGCTGGGGCATTTTTACCCATTACATAGGTTTCAGACCTACCGATTCAGACACAACGCGTTCGCATTTTGCTTCATACAATACATGGAACGATCGTGTTAATGCTTTCAACACAGACACCTATGCGGAAACGCTTCATCGCATTGGCGCACATTATGCATTCTTCACCGTAATGCAGGGAACAAAGTATCTTTGCGCACCGAATAAAACGTATAATGAGATTACGGGTATGCGCCCCGGAGAAGCCTGCTCCGACCGCGACCTGATCGGCGATCTTATCACGTCGCTTGATCGTTACAATATTCCGCTGTTTCTTTATTATACGGGCGACGGTCCGTATAAGGACGAACAGTGCGGTAACGCGATGGGGTATTATGACCGTGAAGTCGAACATGTAACGCTTCCGTTCGTTGAAAAATGGACATCGGTTATGAAAGAATATGCCGTTCGTTACGGAAGCGGCGTTAAGGGATGGTGGATCGACGGCATGTTCCGTTACCTCGGATACGGTAGCGACGAGCTTTTCATTCCGTACAGAGAAGCCATGCTCGCCGGCAATCCCGACGCGATCATTGCTTTTAACAACGGCGTGGCTCAACCCGATACCGACCGTCCCGAGGTGCAGAAATATGTCAAGGGTATTGAATCGCCTCTTGCCAGAGTCCGCGCACTTGAAGCTGTGCAGGACATCGATCCTGCCGCGAAGGCGGCACTTGCCAATCGACCCGGAAATACCGTTCGGTTCACCGAATATGAAGATTTTCAAGCGGGCGAAACCGACACGTTTGACGAATATCCGCCTGAGGGCGGTATGACCGACGGATCACGCTGGCACAAACTCGGCTTTCTCGGTCAGTTAAAGTATTGGTCCCCGGTTTGGTACGGCGGCGGTTGGAACTGCCTCGGCAGCCGTTACAGCGGCGACTATATGCGCGACTATGTGAAAGCATGCAATGCGCGCCGCGGCGTGGTTTCCATTGACGCTTATCTGTTTGATGACGGATCGTTTGATGAAGCCCAACTCGAAGTTTTGAAGAAAATCGAAAACAAATAAAAAGTAAACTGCACTTTACATAATTACTGATAAGAGGACAAAATGAAAATTGCTATCGGAAATGACCACGCGGCCGTTGACATGAAAAATACGGTTGCAAAACATCTTCGCGATCTCGGATACGAGGTCGTGAATTTCGGTACGGATACCGGCGAAAGTTGCGATTATCCCGTGTACGGCAAACGCGTTGCGGACGCCGTGGCGTCGGGAAAATGCGATCTCGGCGTTCTGATCTGCGGTACCGGCATCGGTATAAGTCTCGCGGCCAACAAGGTCAAGGGAATCCGCGCCGTGGCGTGCTCCGAACCCTATTCCGCCAAGATGGCGCGGGCGCACAACAATGCCAACATCGTGTGCTTCGGCGCGCGTGTGATCGGCGAAGCAACGGCTCTTGAAATCATTGACGCGTTTCTTTCTTCTTCCTTTGAAGGGGGACGGCACAGCCGCCGCGTGGATATGATCACGGCTATCGAAAACGGAGAAGCATTGGAATAATTCCCGGAAGAAACCGCATATCGCTTTGCCGGCGTCGCTTCCGTACCGGGTTTGCCGGTTTCCGGTCTTGCGACTGCCAAAAACACAGCGTACGGAAAATATGGAGAAAACATTATGAAGAAGTATGATCCCCTTGAAGTTATCGGTCATTTTCAGATTCACGCCGCGCCCGTTTCGTATGAAGTATGTACGATCGGACATATCTGCGACACCTATTTTGTGACCGCAACGCGCGAAAACGGCGCCAAAGTACGTTTTGTTCTTCAGCGCATGAATGAGCAGATTTTTAAGGATCCGCCCGCTTTGATGCATAACATTTTGTCGGTGACCGAGCATATTGGTGAGAAGCTCCGCGCGGCAGGGCAGGACGACAGTCGAGGCGTAATGCATGTGATCCCGTCACTTGACGGGAAAGCCTACTATAAAGAGGGAGACAGCGATTATTTCCGCGTGTATACGTTTATTGAAAACGCTGTGAACCGTCAGAGCTGTGAAAATGAAAAGGAATTGTATGCCGCCGCCTATGCATTTGGCGATTTTCAGTACGGACTTGCGGATTTTGACGCGTCCGAACTGTATGAAGTCATTCCGAATTTTCATAATACTGAAAGCCGTCTTAAGGATTTTTGCGCCGCTCTTGACAAAGACGTATGCGGCCGCGCCGCATCGGTGCAGGAAGAGATCCGTTTTGTCCTCGACCGCATGTCGTACGGTACACGGATCACGGCGCCGCTGAAAGAGGGCAAATTGCCCCTTCGCGTAACGCATAACGATACCAAACTGAACAACGTCATGCTTGATCCCGTTACGGGAGAAGGCGTTTGCGTGATTGATCTGGACACGGTCATGCCGGGAAGCGCATTGTACGATTTCGGCGATCTTATCCGGTTCGGCGCCTCCAGCGCCGCGGAAGACGAACGCGATCTTTCCAAGGTTTACGTCCGCACGTCTTATTACAATGCCGCGCGGGACGGCTTTCTTGCGGGAACCCGCGGCAGTCTTACCGAAAATGAAATCCGTATGTTGCCCGACGGTGCGCTGGTTATTACTTTTGAGACCGGCGTGCGTTTCCTGACCGACTATCTTGCCGGCGATACATACTTCAAGACGCATTACGAAGGGCAGAACCTCGATCGGGCGCGCAACCAGTTCAAACTGGTGCGGGATATGGAAGAAAAAATCAAATCCGGCGAGATCCGTTGAAATCCGGCGCGTCCGCTTGGCCGTAAGAGGTGCGGCGGTGATGCCGGACGGAACGGCTCTGTTCCGAAAACGAACCGTAAAGTACATCTGTGGCTTTACGGTCGTTTTTTCGTCGGATAAGTATGAATAGTTTGCGGGCATTGTAAAATAACACGGAGAAAATGCGGAAGAAAGGAAAAACATCATGCGGATTGTGGGGAAAATTCCCGGTACGGACGACCGCTGTGCGGTGGCAATCGGTTTTTTTGACGGTGTGCATCGCGGTCATGCCGCGCTCCTCTGTGAAACGGTGCGCATTGCGCACGAAAAACATCTGATTCCCGCGGTTTTTACCTTTTCTGCGGAAGAACCGTATAAAAACATGCCGTTGCTCACGACAGAAGCGGAAAAGGAAAGACTGCTTTTGTCTTCCGGTATGGAAACGATTTTTGTCGTGCATTTTTCCGAGGTGGCCGATCTTTCGCCCGAAACTTTTATCCGCGACATACTGCATTTGTCCGTTTTTGCCGAGCATGCCGTAATCGGTACGGATTTTCGCTTCGGTAAAGGAGCGGCCGGCAATGCGGAAACGCTTGCGGCGTCTTTTCCGACTACGGTGGTCGTGCCTGTAACGGACGGCGGCGTGACCGTTTCGTCCACGCGGATACGCGAAGCCGTTGCTGCCGGCGATACGGAAAACGTGCGCGCATGGCTTGGGCGGGATTTCGGCTTTTCGGGGACGGTGGTGCATGGCAAAGCGCTCGGCCGCACGCTCGGATTCCCCACGCTCAACACCTTTCTGCCCGACGGACTCATCGCACCGCGAAACGGCGTTTACGCCGCCACGGTAACGGTGGAGGGAACCGAATACGCCGCCGTTTCCAATATCGGAATAAGACCGACGGTGGAAGACGGACATCGCATGAACTGCGAGAGTCACCTTTTGCATACGAGCGGTGATTTTTACGGAAAAAATGCCGATATACGGCTTCATCATTTTATAAGACCCGAAAAAAAGTTTGATTCGGTCGAAGCGCTTGCGGCGCAGATTACCGAAGATAAAAAGGAGGCTTTCCGATGGATGAGCAGGTCTATATCAAATTGACGGCAACCGTCGATACAAAAAATCTTGATACGGCGGCGGCCATCGTGTCGATGGTGGATCCGATGCTGATGATCACCGATTACAGCGATGCGGAAACGCTGTCCGGCGTTTACGGAAATCTGATTGATGAAACAATTCTGAAAGCCGATAAATCGCATGCCGACGTTTCCGTGTTTCTTTCCGCTGATAAAAGCGTTCCCGAATATCGCGCATTTCTTTCCGAACGTTTTGCCGCCGCGGGAATTCCCGTGAGTTTCTCCTGCGAATCCACACGGGAAGAGGATTGGGCGGAAACATGGAAACAGTACTATCACCCGATGTCGTTCGGCCGTGTTACCATTGTACCCGCATGGGAGAAATATGAAAAAAAGCCGGACGAGATCACGGTTCTGATGGATCCCGGTATGGCCTTTGGTACAGGAACCCATGAAACCACACGACTGGCTTTACGTTACCTGACACAGGAGATACGCGGCGGAGAACATGTTCTTGACGTCGGTACGGGGAGCGGAATTCTGTCCATTACCGCGTCGAAACTCGGCGCCGCCCATTGCGTGGCGACCGACCTTGATCCCGACGCCGTGAAAAATGCGAGGGAAAACATTGCGAAGAACGAATGTCAGAACATAGATTGTTATGTTTCCGATCTTTTACGCGCCGTTCCGCAGGAGGAGAAGTTTGATTTTGTCGCCGCCAATATCGTGGCGGATATTTTGCTTCTTCTGATTCCGGAAGTGTCGCCGTATATGCGCCCCGGCGCAAAGATCGCGCTGTCGGGGATTATTGACGGGCGCGAGCAGGATATTCTCGGCGCACTGAATAAACACGGCTTCCGTATCCTTGACGCATCACGCGAAAATGACTGGAACGGAATTCTTGCCGAAAAACCGGCAGAATAATATATCCCTAAAATGACAATAGAAGTTTACGAAAGGACATAATATGCCGCGATTTTTTGTCGATAAAACGCAAATTTCAGATCATACGGTCGTTTTGACGGGTGACGACGCTTATCATGTTTCCCGTTCGCTTCGTATGGCGCCCGGCGAAGAAATTATCGTTTCGGACGGCGAGGGAACCGATTACCGCGCCGTCCTGACCCGCTTTACGGAAAATACGGCGGAGGCGTCCGTGCTTTCCTCTGCTCCTTCGCAAAACGAACCGCCGGTGTATATCCGGCTGTATCAGGGATATCCGAAAGGCGATAAACTGGAAACCGTTATCCAGAAAGCGGTGGAACTCGGCGCGTCGGAAATCGTGCCGTTTATTTCCTCCCGTTGCGTGAAGCGCCCGGCGGAGGAAAAGACGGAAAAGATTCTTCTGCGCCAGAACCGCATTGCCCATGAGGCCGCAAAGCAATGCGGCCGCGGCCGGTTGCCGCAGGTGCGCGCATGCCTTTCGTTTGCCGAAATGCTGAAGCAGGCGACTGCCGACGCCACGGCGTTCTTTTGCTATGAAGACGAACAGGCACTGTCGCTGAAAGCGGCTTTACAGGCGCTGCCGTCTTCCGTACGGAAGATTTCGGTGATCGTGGGAAGCGAAGGCGGTTTTTCCCCCGAAGAAGCGGCCGACGCCCGTGAGGCCGGCGCCGTGTCCGTCGGTCTCGGCCATCGGATACTCCGGTGCGAAACGGCTCCGACCGTGGCGCTTACCGCCGTGATGTATGCTTGCGAATGGTGAAAAAAGCGGCGGAATACGCCGCTTTTTTCATATGCCGCAGGTATTTTCATAAAAATGTGAAAAATTTTTTCTATAAATTGACGGTTTTTTGAAAAAACATATTGAAAAATCACAAATTTTGCGGTAAAATATAGTACAGGTTGTACAACATCAGCATTTTTCACTGTAAAACATGATGAGTGTCTGTTGCTAAAAGGAGAAAAAACAATGTCGAATCGCTTGTATCAAGGTATTATTCATCAGATGAAAGACGCCGTGGGACGTATTATCGGCGTTCTGGACGAAAGCGGAACCGTTGTGGCATGCAGCGAACTTCCGAAGATCGGAGAAGTCCGTTCCGGCGTGCGGGAAGAACTGTCTTATTCTACGGAATTTGCGGCGATGGACGGTTATACTTACCGCTTCGTGAATTCCTCCATGAAAAACGATTGCATTGTCTTTGTCGAAGGAATGGACAAATATGCCGAAAAAATGGCAAGTATTCTGGCCGTTACTCTCGGCAGTATCAAAAACCTCTACGACGAAAAATACGATAAAGGTTCTTTCATTAAAAATATTATCCTCGACAATATCCTGCCGAGCGATATTTACATGAAGAGTAAAGAACTGCATTTCGGTACAAACGATCTCCGCGTGGTGTATCTCATTCGTTTCTACGGCCGTACCGAACTGCTTCCGCTGGAGATCATGCAGGGAATGTTCCCCGACAAAACGCGTGATTACGTTATTTCGGTGGCCGAACAGGACGTGGTTCTGGTACGCGAAATTTCTGCCAAAGTCGATCGCGCCGAATTGGAAAACACGGCTCGTTCGATTGTGGAAACGCTGAACAGCGAATTCTTTGTCAAAGTGGCCGTCGGCATCAGCACGGTCGTCGATAATCTGAAAAATCTGGCGAGCGCGTATAAAGAAGCGCGCATGGCGCTGGAGGTCGGCAAAGTTTTCGATACCGAAAAGAGCGTCATCAGTTACGAAAACCTCGGCATCGGTCGTCTCGTCTATCAGCTTCCGACCACACTTTGCGAAATATTCCTTGACGAAGTCTTTAAAGACGGGTCGTTTGAAACGCTGGATCATGAGACATTGCAGACGGTACAGTGCTTCTTTGAAAACAATCTGAATGTATCGGAAACATCGAGAAAACTTTTTGTGCACCGCAACACGCTTGTCTATCGTCTGGAAAAAATCCGTAAACTGATCGGACTTGACCTGCGCGAATTCGATCATGCCATTACGTTCAAGGTTGCGTTGATGGTGAAGAAGTACCTTTCCAGCAGACCGACAAAATTCTGATAACATAGAAAACTGTTCGGAAAAATAGAATGTAAAGACCGTCGGAACGCCTGCGGCTCCTTGTCGAAAGCGCTTCCGGCGGTAAAATATGACGGAAAAACGACCTCCCCGGCCGGATTTTCCGTATTTCTCTCTTGTGATGAAGCGGAAAAAACACGCGTCGCCGTTATCGCGACGTGATATTCAGAAGTTTTCCGCAACGGATAAAAGAAAGGAGTTGCCTCCGTGCAAACCGGTATGAAACAACATCTGCTCTCTCTTTTTCTTCTGTTGTGTCTGCTTCTTTGTTTACTGACCTCCTGCTTTGACTCCACCGATCCCGATCTTCCCGACTCGTCCGACGTATCGGACGCGGACGATTCTTCCGATACACCGGGCGGCGATATACGGCTTGATATATCCTCGATACGCGAAGCGTTTGTCAGCGCCGCCGATCGTTTTATCGAAGAGCCTCCGCAGGACGCGGACGGCAACACGATTACGACGGATATTGCGCCGTACAGAACGTTGCTTTCGGAAAAAAGTGCCTATAATACCGGCAAACTTGATCTTGTCAGCGCGTTGTATCAATATTACTATATCGGCGATTATCGTTCCGTGGAAGATGCGGCAGCCGATATTGTGCGCCTGCTGGTTCTGAATTTCAAACCTGAAAATCTCACGATGCCCGAAGACCTTACGGCGGCGCTTATCCGTTGCTATACGTATGCTGTCGGCGATAAGTATTCCACATATTTCAGCACAAAGGATTATGCGGATTACAGTGACGACCTGTCCGCTACCTATACCGGCATCGGCGTGCAGGTTTTGCATCGCGAAGACGGGTACCTTGAGATTCTGCAGGTATACAAGGATACGCCTGCTCTCGAAAAGGGACTCAAGGAGGGCGATTTGATCGTCCGTGTGGAAGGAAGCGATGTTGCCGAAATCGGCTACTATCCTACGCTTGCGTTAGTACGCGGTGAAGAGGGAAGCACAGTCAATATTACCGTCAGGCGCGGTGAAGAAGAAATCGATTTCTGTCTTGTGCGTGCAAAACTGACCGAGTACAGTGTGGATTATAAAATGCTGGATACGGCAAACAAGATTGGTTTTATCCGTATTTCGGAATTTGACGACGGCACGTTTCCTCAATTTGTCGAAGCGTATAACGCCCTGAAAAACGCAGGTGCGGAACGCTTTGTGTTCGATGTTCGCTCCAATCCCGGTGGCGAGCTTGAAGCTATCGTTGCCGTTCTGGAATATATACTTCCCGACGGGCCAATTGCGCATATCAACTATAAAAATGACGAAAATGATTACACGATTACGAAACTGACCGATGTCATCGGAACCGGCAGCAAAAAATATCAGACCATATATAAACCTGTTTATGACACCCTTTCAGGCGACCATGTAATCACGGAGCCGTTCGTTGTACTTGTCAACGGTTATACGGCATCTGCCGGAGAACTGTTTTCCTCGGCTATCCGGGATTATGCCGATAAAGGTTTGGTTTCGGCGCAACTGATCGGTACGAAGACGTACGGGAAAGGTACGGGGCAGTCGGGAATACCGCTCGCGTCTTCCAGCTTCAGCTTGATTTCCGGAAAGTATGACGGCTCTTATATCAACATTTCCACATTCACATATGATCCTCCGTACGGAGAGAATTATGAGGGCACGGGCATTATACCGCACCGCGTTGTCGAACTTCCCGAATCGGCGCAGAACAAAAGTGTGCTGAAACTCACGCCGGAGGAAGATACGCAGATGCAGGCGGCACTGGCCTATCTGTTGCAGAAAAAATAAAAACGTAAAAAAAGTTGTCAAAAAACTATATAAATATATAATCACGAAGGAGCAAACCCATGGCTGAAAAGACCACAAATTACACGCCTGCCGGCTTCAAGGCACTGCAGGACGAACTGGATTTCCTGAAGAATGTCAAAATGGAAGAGGTTAAAGCGGATATCGCACAGGCGAGAAGTTACGGCGACCTTTCCGAAAACAGCGAATACGACGAAGCGAAAAACGAACAGGCCAAGGTGGCCGCGCGTATCATGGAGTTGGAAAACATGATCGCACATGCTGTTGTGGTGGATGAGGGGGAAATTGACGAAAACGTCATCAGCCTCGGCTCGATCGTTAAGGTATATAACGAAAAAACCAAAAAGGAAATCACCTATCACCTTGTCGGTTCTTACGAAGCCAATGCTTTTGAACACAAGATATCCGACCTTTCTCCGATCGGCGCGGCGCTTCTCGGCAACCGCGCGGGAGCGACGGTCGTTGCCAATGTGCCGGCCGGCGAGATCACATTGCAGATCCTTGACGTCAAGAGAGCAAACTGAGGACGGAAGCATGGCAGAACAGAATATGAATACAACGGCGCCGAACAGTTCAAGCGAGTTGGCTGTCCGTCGCGAAAAACTGCGCGTTATGCGCGAGGCGGGCTTCGATCCGTATACCGTTACGAAATACGACGTGAAAGATGACAGCGCCGCTATGCTGCGCGGGTTCAAAGACGACGGCGAGAAAATGAATGTCCGCATTGCCGGACGTATGATCAGCCGCCGCATTATGGGTAAGGCTTCCTTTGTCGGTCTTTACGATAAGTCCGGCAAAATTCAGTTATACGTGCGCCGTGACGATGTGGGCGAAGACGATTATGCTTCGTTCAAAAAATGGGACATCGGTGATATTATCGGCGTGGAAGGCTTTGTCTTCCGCACGCAGACCGGCGAAGTTTCCGTGCATGCCACGAAAATATCGCTGTTATCCAAATCGCTTCTTCCGCTTCCCGAAAAATTTCACGGCCTGACCAATACTGATCTTCGTTACCGTCAGCGCTATGTTGACCTGATCGTCAATCCCGAAGTGAAAGATACGTTCGTGAAACGTTCCCGTATCCTGAAAGAAATTCGCGCCTACCTCGACGGAAAAGGCTTTCTTGAAGTGGATACGCCGATTCTCGTTCCGCTTGAGATCGGTGCGTCGGCGCGTCCTTTCGTGACGCATCACAATACCCTCGATATGGACATGTATCTGCGTATCGAAACCGAACTCTACCTGAAACGGCTGATCGTGGGTGGTATGGATCGCGTTTATGAAGTCGGTCGTATTTTCCGTAACGAGGGCATGGACACCAAGCACAATCCGGAATTCACGACGATTGAACTGTATCAGGCGTTCACCGATTATAAGGGCATGATGGATCTTGTCGAGGAACTGTATAAGTTGCTTTGCGACAAGGTATGCGGCACGCGGCAGATTACCTATCAGGGTAACGCGATCGATATGGATAAATGGGAGCGGCTGACCATGGTGGAGGCCGTCAGGAAATATTCCGGCTGCGACTATCATGATTGGGCAACCGATGAAGACGCCCGCGCCGCCGCCCGTGAAAAGCATGTAGAAGTGCCCGCAGACGCAACGAAAGGCACGGTTCTTGCGGAACTTTTCGACGCTTTTGTGGAAGAAAAACTGATTCAGCCGACATTTATTTACGATTATCCTGTGGAAAACAGTCCGCTTGCCAAGAGAAAGCCGGACGATCCGATGTTTACGGAGCGTTTTGAGTATTTTATCAATGCTACGGAATTCGGCAACGCATTTTCGGAACTGAACGATCCTATTGACCAGAAAGAACGTTTTGAACGGCAGGTAGCGGCAAAAAGAGCGGAGGAACCGAATTGCCGTGCGGAAGTCGATTATGACTTTATAACGGCGTTGGAATACGGTATGCCGCCGACGGGCGGGCTTGGATTCGGCCTTGATCGCCTTGTCATGCTTCTTACCGATTCGGCTTCTATCCGGGATGTACTTTTGTTCCCGACAATGAAGCCGTTGGACTCTGACAAGAAGGTTTCCAAGGAAGTTTCTG
>CAJLXA010000028.1 GCA_905210485.1 uncultured Eubacteriales bacterium
AGGGCTACAAGATGATAGTTTTGCAAAGCCAAATCAATATCAAACTATTTGGAAAAATGTTGTTTTAAATCTTTTTATACAAGCAATCTCAAAATTGCCGGATGAAAATAACCCTTATTATACTGAAATTAAAACTTATAACAATATGTATCTTGGAAATGCATCAGAGTTGCACAAAGATATCATTTCAAAGACGATTAAAAAAAATGGTAGTTTACTTTTTCATGGATTCGGCATTGGGGCAGAGAGAGAAACAGGTAGTACTTATAAATATAATGAAGAAAATATTACGGCTGTAAATGCAAGTTTACAAGAGCTGATAGTTAATTATTTTTTAACAAGTAATTCAGAAAGAAAAATAGTAATTCAATTTGATAGGCTTGATGACAATTATAACCAATATCAAGATTTAGAAGAATATTATCAGGCTATCATTAGCCTTTTTAAAGTGGTCTATACCTTTAATCAGTCGTTTCGCTCAAAAAGGATTTTTAATGCGAAGATTGTATTATATATACGTTCTGATATTATGAGAGCTATGGCTTCACGCGATGCTGAAAGTGCAAGATGGGATGATTTTAGGCTGGATCTCCATTGGGGAGTCAATAATATGCGAGAAATATATCAGTCTGACTTATATAAGATGATAGAAAAAAGAATAAAAGCGTCATGTATTGAATTATCAGATAAATCATTTAACGATTTGTTTTTTGTACCCAATAATATTTATTATGGGGAAAAAGGACGGGATCTGTTTAAATCCTTGGTGTTACAAACATTGTTTAGACCGCGAGACCTCATTAGTCTACTTAAAATGTTACAAAGAGAAATTAACAAAAACGGAACTTTCAACGAGCAGGTTTATAAGGATACCACGAAAAAGTATGCAAATTGGCTTGTTAATACAGAAATAGCCAACGAGATTAACCCTGTACTGCGAGAAGATTATAAATACGTAATAGAATTGTTGCGCCTTTGCGGATCAAGAGATTTAAGTGTTAAAATCTTTACGGAAAGATATAATTCCGTTAAACATAAATTTCGGCTTTCGCCTCTGGACTTACTGGAGTTTTTATATAGTGTTGGGATTATTGAAAATACTTGGAAGGACAAAACTGGAAGATCTATGCATCGATCCATTTTCAGAAATGAAGGTGATTTTGATAGAAATCTTCAGTTGAAAATTATACCTGCAGTATGGAATGGATTAACGGTTTAAGATAGAAAAGAAGAGATACCAAAGGAATAATATTTTTAGATTCTTTTTATATTATTAACTATTGAACAAGCAAATAAAGGCTTATAATTTAGAATAGTCTTGTAGCTATTTCGTACTGTAAAGCCAAAAAAGAGGGGTATCCACAAGGATGCCCCTCTTTTTGGCAAAGTCATAAGGAATAGTGAAGGAGCGAGGTAACTTTTCGCCCGATAGCAAAAGCCATTTTAAATAAAAGTTGTAAGGGACGATGCAATATGGCAAAAAGTGCATGGATGGTGAAATCAAAGGCGTTTCTGTCGGAAATCATTCGTGTCTGTTACTCCGTGAAGCAAGTCATAGGCGCGTTTACCCGTCGGTTTCGGCGCCCCGGTACGGGCGCATTATGCCCGGGAAAAGCGGATTTTATTGCAAAATTCCGGCGTTTCATAGATCCATTTTTCCATTTTCGGTGTTGTGTCCGGACTTGAATCGCCGAAACACAAGGAGCTGTGAGAAATTTTGAAAATATTTCCACATAAATTGGTTATTTTTAACATTTTCTATTGACAATTTTAGGTTATTATTATATAATGATTACAAAGAAGACTTGCTATATTGCCCATTTAACAAGGAGATATTGCTATTGAAGAGGACAGTTTTTAATGGCCGGATCATGATCCCTTTGCTATTTGTCGTGTTATTTATATTGTTTGGCATCGGATGCCTGCTTTATCCGGATACCGATATTGCCGCAACAGTCGTCATGTTTATTATGGCCGCAGGCTTTCTGCTTTTTCTCTTGCTACAACCGGTTTGCTTTGTCTTTGAAAAAGACAAACTGACGATACGCTATTTTTTCGGTTTTCATGAAATTATTCATTGGGAAAAAGTTCAAAAAGTAATTCTTTACAGCACACGGTCTTTCTTTCCGTTTTTCCGCACAGTGAAGTACCGGTTTGCGGTGGAAGGCGGAACGCAAGGTAAAAAGGCTTCCTTTACGACAGGCGAGATACCTGCCAACAAAAAAATCTCCGCTTGTATGGCGGAATACTTACCTGAAGGTATGATAATAACGAACGGCACAGAATGAAACGGTATAGTTAATGTGACAAAAGCACACGAGATTATCTATTACCGCAGTGAATTTCCGGTATTCGGGTCACCCCCGGCGTTGACCGAACTCCGATACGGGAAAACTCTTTTATAACATCTTATTTTTTGAAAGGATTTGTGTGAATTCGGTCTTTAGCCGGGGAAGATCGGAATGACACCGACATATCATGAAATTCAAAGAGTACATTGAACGAAACAACATCAGCCCGGACAGAGCCTTGAATTTTATCATTGGTTACGGCGGAGACATTCTCCCGCAAAGGGGCGGAATGACAGGCTATTTTGGGGAACTGACCGATACCGGCATTCTTTTCTCAAATGACAAGTTGAATGTTGAAAAAAAAGAAGTGCCTTTTTCCTCCTTTACGAGAGCCGAATTCGGACAGGGAAGCGGTCATCTTTGGCTTCAGTGCACGGTTAATGGTTCGGATTTCGTTTTTACCTTGCTCCGTTCCGGATACAAGTCAGCGGCGGGTCAGTATCTTCTTGATAAACTGGAAGCACAACTCGGAGAGTCACTTCGCGAGGATCCTGATTATAAGAAACATATGGGTGCATTTTTTTGGCTTTATGCAATTATTCATGCATGACGAGCCGTCGCACATAATTCCGTCGCAAGCATGAAGTTATACATAATTCCGTTTCCCGCATGGCAAAAAAACGGAACCTGCAAGCCTCCGCTTCCCCAAGGGAGCCAATGTACTCTCATGGTGCATCTGAATCGGCCGGCAAAAATCCGGCATTTATATTGATTTGTCAAAGAATCCGAAAGCTACAGCTTTCGGATTCTTTATTTGTGTCGCAGATACAATGCCGCCTGAGCCTTCATGTTGTTTGCAGGCATTTTGCGCGTTCCATCATGTGATGATTCTCCCTTTAAACCAACTATGGCGCAAGTGGAAAAATTGACAAACCATGGGTTTTATGATACCATGATATCAACAAGCTACATTTTACAAGAGGGTAAGAATATGGTTCCGTAAGACCCGCTTTTACCGAAAAAACGTGTGGCGATCGGTATGAGTATTGACCTTGTTATTCGCGGGGCGATCTTTATCGGGAGACAGAGGTCACAGAAGTGGGCGCGGTTCCGGGTGATATGACTGTATGATCGCAGGATTTGACAATATTTCGTTATTGAAGCATCTCCGTACCAAAGTTTTTACCGTTGATTATTCTACGGATCAGATAGCAAAAGAATGCATCCGCTATATTCTGGGCAATCGGTATACGTCCAAAATTGAGCATAGATTGGTTTATAATACCGATTGACATATTTTCGGTTTCATATGCCGGCATACGGCGGACACAGCGGATACATATTGAAAAAAGCGAAAAATATGTTATAATATATGTAATCTATGGAAATGGGCTGACAGCGCGGCCGGCAATGCGTGCGCCGGCCGCGTTGCTATTAAAAGCCGGATCAGCGGAAGAGCGATGCCGCCGTGCGGCGCGTGCCGGGAGCTGATGACGCAACTTATGCCGGATAACTACCGCGACATAGAAATCATGCTCGACTATGAAAAAAATGAAGTGGTGACGCTCGGCGATCTGACGCCGAAGTGGTGGATTTAGCCGTGCTTTCAAAAAAGTTTTCAAATGAAAGAGTACCGGAGTCAAATCGTTTGCAAGGAGAGACAGTTATGCTGAATTTTGTATTACCGTCCGAAAAGAACAGAGAAGATGTTTTGTTGTTTTATCATGACATCGAAGAAAGCGGCGGCGAATGTATCGGCATCGGCAATTATAAGAATTACGGACTTTGGCTGACGGGGATGCAAAATCGTCATTCAGGAAAGAATCTGCCCGACGGTTATGTGCGGGAGAATTTTTACCTCTGTTATGAGGGCAACCGATTGGTCGGCGTATTCAGTCTGAAGTTTGAACTTACGGAATTTCTGCTGAATTACGGCGGTCATGTCGGTTATGCTACCCGCCTGTCCGACAGAAATCACGGTTTGGCAACGCAAATGCTGAAACAGGGACTGGCGCTTGCAAAACAATTCGGGTTTGACCGTATTCTTTGTATTTGCGACAAGGATAATTACGCTTCCGAAAAGGTTATTCTGAAAAACGGCGGTATTCTGGAAAATGAGATCAGTGACGGTGGTGTTCTCGTTCAACAGTATTGGATAGACAGAAAGCATGAAATGTAATCTATGATTTACAAATTACAGGATAAAGAAGCGGTGGAACCGCTTTTTCGCGGTTGGGAAGAGACCATGATATATTCCTGCCTGCAGGGGGTCATGGGAGAAATATACGTGACGGATACAAAGAAGCCGCAGTCGGCGTGCGCGGCCGTCGGTTGCTTTGCGTTCTTTGCCGGAAGACCCGACGCGGAACTGATAAAGAACAGGCCGGATGGCTCTGCCATTCTGGTGCCGCAAAATGCGGCGTGGGGCGCTTTGACGGAGCACTGTATTCCGGGCGCCGTAAAGGTGACGCGGTATGCCATGAAGAAAAACACTGTGTTCCGGGTGCCGGAATTACGGCGCATAGCGGCTATGATCCCCGACGGATACGAATTGCGGAACATAGACGGGGATGTGTATGACAAATGCCTTGAAGACCCGGCGACGGCGGATTTTGTCGCCGCTTTCGCTGATAAAAAGCACTATCTGCGATACGGTCGCGGCGTTGTTGTGATGAAAGGCGGCAGAATCGTGTCCGGCGCGTCTTCCTATACTCGCTACAGAGAGGGAATCGAGATTGAAGTGGACACGATAAAAGAAGAGAGGCGGAAAGGTCTCGCCTTTCTTGCCTGTGCTTCGCTGATCCTGCAATGTCTCTCTGACGGACTCTATCCGAGTTGGGACGCACAGAACAAAAATTCTGTTTGTCTGGCGGAAAAACTGGGATACGAATATGCGCACGACTACACGGCCTATGAGGTCATGTGAAAAACCGCCGCACAATTTCATTTCTATATAATATGGAAAAGACATCGCTTCTTTTGAATTCTCATAGAAAAATTAGATAAAGACGCGGTTCTGCGCGGTGGGCGCGGCGTTATGCCGCGCCTTTTCTTTTTACAGTTTTACCGGTTCCCGTTGACTTTGCCGTCGGCATGGGTTACGCCGTATCGGTCGTCATCATACGGCAGGATTTCCGCTTTTTTTACCGGATAAGCGTTCTCTCACAATAAACCTACAAAAATAGAACCGATCCGCACGCCGATTCCGACAATAAACACAAACCGTCCGCTATACAATGAAAATAACCATCATTTTACGCAGGAGGTTTCATTTTTATGACAGAACGTCAGGTTCACGCACAGAATAAACTCCCGTCATTTCTTCTCTCGCTGATTTTTCCGCGGGTAGGAGGGGAGAGCCGTGCGGAACAGGTTTTCTTTTCGGCCGCTACATTTTTCGGGGCATACTTTTTTGCCGGGACGCAGGCATTTTTCGGAACGTGTCCTTTCGGCCCCGCACTGCTTGCCGTTGTGCGCAATCGCCCGCTTCTTTGCTACTTCGGACTTGTAACGGGAATCATATTCACGGGCGGGACGACGGCGCCCGTATATATTGCTTTGTATACCGCGGTACTTCTTATGCGATGCTTTTTTTCGGCGCCGCGTGAGGGCAACCGTTTTCTTCCCGCGTCGCGTGCGTATTTTCATGAAATGCCGCAACTTCGCATTGCCGTAGCGGCCGTTACCGGTCTTCTGGCGGCGGTTTATGAAATTGTTGTCGGCGGCCTCAACACGGTGTCGCTGTTTTATGCGCTCGGTATGGTGCTGTTTGTCCCCTGCGCAGCCTTTTTGTACCTTGCCGCGCTCGAATGTGACTTTACCCTTGCGGAACTGATCGGTATACGCAAAACCGATGAAAAAGAACGTTTGTCGGCGTTCGGCCCGGCCGCGCCGTATTATCTGATCGTTTCGGAAATTGCGCTTGCCGCAACGCTGACTCTTTCGCTGAAACCCTTTTCGCTGTTCGGATTTTCCATTCCGTATCTTGCGGCGGCCGGCGCCACGTTGTTTGCGGCCAAGAGAAAAGGCGCGGCGGTGGGTGCTCTGTGCGGCGCGGCGGTATCCGCTCCGCTTGCTTTGTTATCGGTTCCGGCTTTTGTCGCGCTCGGTTTCCTTTCAGGAATACTTATGACCATCGGCGCGGTTTACGCTGCGCTTGCCGGTATTGCCGCTTCCGGACTTCTCTTGTTTATCACGGGAGGCGTTTCGGGATTTCTTTCCGCATGGCCGGAGACCGCCACGGCGGCCGCGCTTTGCCTGCCGATCTTTTCGGGATTGTTCAACAAGGAGAAAAACAGGGCGGCGGCCGGCGATACGGTTATTTGCTATCAGCAAAACAGCGATCTTGAGCATATCGGCCGCCTGTCCGGCGCGCTGTCCAATCTGTCCGCGACTTTCGGCAATATGGCGGATTACATGCGTCTTCCCGACAAAGGCGAAACGCTTTCGCTCTGTCGGAGAATCGCCGAACAGCGCTGTGCGCTTTGTGAAAAAAGAAGCGACTGTAAACATGCCGCCAGTACCGCGTTTGACGAATCACTGCGCACGCTTTCGGATCGCCTGTGCACCGGCGACCGTAATCTTTCCGGCGTATTCAGCGAAGCACAACTTTCGGACTGCGGCTATCTCGGCACGCTTCTGACCGATATACGGGCGGCGGTTGCCGACGATATCCGGGAAAAAGAGCGGAACGGTACGGGAGATCTTCTGGCCGCGGACTATGCAATGCTGTCAAAGATTCTTTCGGACACGGCGGTGCATGACCGTGAAGAGCGGGAAGAGGACAAGCGTTTATCCACCGATCTGTGCGCGGCGCTGGAAAGCCACGGCGGTTTTCACGGAAGCGTTACCGTGTTCGGAAAGCGGCAGAAACAGATTCTTGTTTCGGGCAGTCACTGGGAGGGGCGGCGCCTTTCGGTGGACGAGATCCGTATTCTGTTTGAACAGCTTTGCTGTTGCCGTTTGTCAGAGCCGACCTTTGACTTCAGTAGCGGACAGATGACGCTTCAGACGCATACGGAGCGGCGCTTTGACGCGGTGTTTACTTCGGCAACATTGCCGGGCGGCGGTGAAATGTCCGGGGACGTGATCCGTTCGTTTGAAAATGCGGAACATTATTCGTATACGTTGCTTTCGGACGGTATGGGCAGCGGTCGCACCGCTTCCATGACAGCGGAACTGACAGGCGTTTATCTTTACGAACTTCTGTCGGCCGGCGCGGCGTCGGATACGGCGCTGAAGATGCTGAATCAGGTGATCCGACAGAAGGGCTGTGAATGTTCGGCGACCGTTGATCTGCTCGAACTTGATCTTCTTTACGGAAAAGCGTCGTTTATCAAGAGCGGCGCCGCGACATCGTATGTCCGTCGCGGAAACGATGTTTTCCGTATCCGTTCAAAGACCATGCCGATCGGTCTTTTACGTACAATGGACGCGGAACGTATTCATTTCGATCTTGCGACAGGCGACGTCATCATTATGCTTTCGGACGGGGTGAGTCAGGTGCCGGAAGACGCGCCGTGGCTCGTCTCCTTGCTGTCCGAAGAATTTGACGATAATCTGCCGGCAATGGCGGAAAAGATCATAGATGCCGCAAAAAACGCGGGTAAAAACGACGATATGACCGTAGGCCTTGTCCGCATTACCGATCATCGCTGACTTTTGCCTTTTTCATCAATAAGGAATTTTGTCTCTTTTTGTGTTGCATTTTCTGAAAACGTGTGTTATAATAAAGAAAATCGACACAATATTGCCACAAGGGGAGACATATAGATGAAAACAAATGTGATTCATGAAGATCACAGTGAATACACCGAACAGTTTCCGTTTATCTTTCATTTTGACATTATCACGCGGAGCGACGTCTCCATCGAAGTGTCCATTGAAAATCACAAGATAGATTCGGATTGCTGCGAAACGCATCTGTTCTATCAGAAATGCCCAGTCAACTGGCATAAAAACATGGAAATTCTGTACTTCAAGGAAGGGCATGCGCACCTTTCCTGCGGAAGCGAAACCTATGACGCGCTTCCCGGCATGATCTATATTATCAATCCGAATTTCCTGCATACCGTTTCCACCGATACGGGGGTCAAATATTATTGTCTCATTGTGGATAAAGATTTCTGCACGCAGAACGATATGCCGACCGACAGCATTGTTTTCACTAACCGGAACCCGCAGGATCCTGTTGCCGTTTCGCTTTTCAATGCTGTGGCGGAGGCGTTTTCCACGCCGAAAGATCCGCTCCGTTCTCTTCGCGTTCGTGCTGCGGTGCTGTCACTCCTTTGCTGCCTATGCGATAAACATGCCGTTCTCGGCGCACCGGCCGTGGAAACCGACCGCAGTGTGGCGCCGATCAAGGCGGCAATCCGCTATATCGACCAGAATCTGACGCATCGCATGACGCTGGACGAGATCGCGGCGGCGGCAGGGATCAGCAAGTATTATTTTGCAAACGAATTCCGGCGCGCGGTTGGCAGTACCTGCGTCGAGTATATCAATACACTGCGTTGTCAGCATGCGAAGGCGCTTCTTGCAACCGGCGATTATACCGTCAGCGAGGTGTGTTTCCTGTGCGGATTTGAGAATCTGTCGTATTTTTCCAAAACGTTTTTCCGATATACGGGATCGTCGCCGTCTTCCTGCAAAAAGACGAAGAAGCGCACCGCGGAAAAGGCGTGACAAACAGGAGAGGGATAAGGCCGGAGAGGGCATATCCCCCTCCTATTTGTGTATATACGGTTTTTATCTTGCAACATGCGGCGGTTCTTTCGCAATATATTGCCAAAGAAGAATAAAATCCGGACTGTTATTCCGCACACAACGGAGATATAATATAAATATAGTATTATCCGTGCGGATTCACGACAGGACAAGCCGCAAGGACAGAAGAGGTAACGGTATTATGAAATTCATCGTTTGTAAAAACGCGGAGGAGATCGCCGCACGCGCCGCCGCCATGATTGCCGCGGAGGTGAAGGAGAACCCCCGCGCCGTTCTCGGACTGGCAACAGGCTCCACACCGGAAGCTACATATAAATGCCTCATTGGTTTGCAGAAACAAGAGGGATTTTCCATGAGCGACGTTACGACGTTCAATCTGGACGAGTACTATCCGATCAGGGACGAAAATCCGCAGAGTTATCACTATTATATGAATCGTCGGCTGTTTGACCACACCGATATTCCGCGCGCACAGATCCATCTGCTTGACGGTACGGCCGAAGACGCCGACGCCGCGTGCGCCGCCTATGAAAACAGCATCGAAAAATGCGGCGGTATTGATTTGCAACTGCTCGGCATCGGTGAGAACGGCCATATCGGGTTCAACGAACCCGGCGACTTTCTGCATGCCGAAACGCACAAGACCGCGTTGACAGACGGAACGATTGCCGCCAATGCGCGCTTCTTTGAAAGAAACGAGGACGTGCCGCGTCACGCGCTGACCGTCGGCATGTCGGTGATCCTCGGAGCGAAGCGGATTCTCCTTCTGGCCATCGGTCCGAAAAAACGCGCCGCCGTTACGGCTCTCCGCGACGGTCGTATCACGACCGCCGTGCCCGCTACCATGCTGAAAATGCATCCGCATGTTACCGTTATTTGCGACGAAGCGGCTTACGGCGAATAAATATGCGCTATACGATAAAAGCCTGTATGTAAACTTATATTTACATACAGGCTTTTTCTGCGGAACAATCGCTTGCGGTGTGGAGCGCTATGACGCCGGCGGGGTATCGGTTATTTTTTCAGGCGGTTCAGCTGGCGATATTCGCTCGGCGTCATATGGTAATGTTTCTAAAACAGATGGTCAAGGTACCGTCTGTCGGCATATCCGACAGCGGCGGCGATGTCGGACAGAGGCATGTCGCTTTCCGTAAGGAGTTCGGCGGCGCGTCCGATTCTCCGCGCCGCAATGAATTTGTGAATGGTGATATCATACGATCGGCATTTTTGGTATATTTGGTATAAAGGAAGAGGCACGGTAAAACCGTGCCTCTTTTCTGTCACCGTCTTTTCAGAAACCGAACAAGCGGAAAAGCGAAGCGGACAGGAAACAAAGGATGATCCCCACGGCGGTGGGCAGGACGGCGGCAAGCGCCGTATAACCGATACTGCCGGTTTCCTTTTTGATCGTCAGAAGCGTGGTGGAACAGGGAAAATGGCACAGTGAGAACAGGAGGAAAGACACGGCGGTGCGGTAGGTCCACCCGTTTTGCGTGAAGAGCGCTCCGAGCGCGGAGAGGGATTCATAATCGGTCAGCGTTCCTTGGGATAGATAGATCATCATGGCGATCGGAATGACGATCTCGTTCGCCGGGAAGCCGAGGAGAAAGGCTAGCAGAATGACGCCGTCAAGTCCGATAAGGCGTCCGAACGGATCAAGAAACGCGGCGATATGCGTCAGGATGTTTTCGCCGCCTACCGTAATATTGGCAAGGAGAAACAGGAGAGCGCCCGCCGGCGCGGCGACTGCCGCCGCGCGTCCGAGGACATACAGCGTCCGGTCAAGAAAAGAACGCACGAGAACGCGGCCTATCTGCGGTTTGCGGTAGGGCGGGAGTTCCAGTGTGAAAGACGACGGTACGCCGCGGAGAAGCGTGGCGGACAGGAGGCGTGTAACGCCAAACGTCACAAGAATACCGAAAACGATGACGAGCGTGAGAAGCAAAGCCGATGTCAGCGAGGCGAAAACGCCGCTGAGGCTACCGACAAAGAACATGGTAATGACGGCGATCAGCATCGGAAAACGACCGTTGCAGGGGACGAAAACATTGGTCAGAATGGCAAGAAGCCGTTCTCTTGGCGAATCAATGATGCGACAACCGACAACACCGGCCGCATTACAGCCAAAGCCCATGCACATGGAAAGCGCCTGTTTCCCGCAGGCATGGCATTTTCTGAACGGGCGGTCAAGGTTGTAAGCAATGCGCGGCAGGTATCCCGCGTCTTCGAGAAGTGTGAAAAGAGGGAAAAATATGGCCATAGGCGGTAACATCACCGCCACGACCCAGGCCAGTACGCGATATGCGCCGTGAACCAACAGATTCGTGAGGAACGGCGGCGCATTACATCGCGTGAACAGGATATCCAGTTTGTCTTCAATAAAGAACAGACCGCGGGACAGTAGTTCCGAGGGATAGTTTGCGGCGGTCATAGTGAGATAGAGAATGAAGAACAGCAGAAGCAGCATCAGGGGAAAGGCGGTGACCTTGCCGGTCAGAAAACGATCAAGACGGCGGTCAAGGTTTTCTTTTTCCGACACTGTTTTTACCGCGTCGCCGACGATGATTTCGGCGGCTTCAGAAAGGGCGGTTACCGTTATGTCTTTTACGGCGTCACAGCCGTCAATACCGGCGGCACGGAGACGGGCGAGCGCCGTTTCACGCGCATCGCGCAGGCCGGGATCGCTGTAAAGCGACGTTCCGTAATGCTTTTCAATGGCAAGACGTAAGGACGGATCCTCGTCAAGCAGGCGGAGAGCAAGAAAGCGGACGGGCGCGCCGGCCGGCAGGAGCGCGGCGATATGCGGCATGAGCATGGCGGCGGCTTCTTCGACGGCGTCGGGATACCGGACACGGTACGGAGACGCGGGCGGCGTTTCCAGAACGCGGTCGAGCGATGACAGCAGTGCGTCAAGGCTCTTCCTGTTCTGCGCGACGGTGGGAACGATCGGTACGCCGAGGCGGCTTTCGATTTCTCCGATGTCAATACGGATATGTTTTCTTTTGGCTTCGTCCATCAGGTTCAGGGCAACCACGACGCGCGGCGTTACCTCCATAATCTGGAGAAGCAGATTCATGTTGCGCAACAGGCAGGTGGCGTCGCATACCACAATGACGGCCGAGGGACGGCAAAAGCAGAGGAAGTCGCGCGCGACTTCCTCTTCGGGGGAATGGGCGAGAAGCGAATAGGTGCCGGGGATGTCGGCGAGCGTATAGTTTTTGTTACGGTAGCGGCAAACTCCGGCGGCGCCGGCAACGGTTTTTCCCGTCCAGTTGCCCGTGTGCTGGTTCATGCCGGTAAGATTGTTGAAAACCGTGCTTTTTCCGACGTTCGGATTGCCGGCGAGGGCAATCATACCTTCGTTTTCGGAGGCGGGCATAAAGCCGCGGTCGATGGCGCCGCGGCCGCCCGAATTGCGTGTAAGACCCATAGATTCTTCTACTTTCTGACCAGAATACCGTCGCCGTCCTCTTTGCGGATCGCGATGACCGCTCCGCGGATAAGGTAGGCGGACGGATCGCCGAATGGACTGCGCCCGATGCAGGTCACCTCCGTATCGGCGACAAGGCCGATGTCGAGAAAACGGCGACGCATGGCACCTGTGGCGGCGAGTCGTTCGACGCGCGCATGTTCACCGACGTTGATGTTACTTAAACTGACTATTTGATTCATAACCGATTAACCTTTCGAATAAGTTGCCTTAAGGAAACTTTCACTGTCATCTTATTCACGACCGCGGAAAAGGTGACGGCAGACGGAGGAAAAGCGATGGACAAAGACGGCTTTTATACCCTGAAAGGTTATAGTTTGACGGAGGACAGCGGTATTACACCCGCGATGGAAGACTATCTTGAGATGATTACGCGTATTGAGAAAGAAAAGGGAGATGTGCGGGTGCATGAACTGGCGGCGCGTCTGCATGTACAGAAGTCGTCCGTTTCCAAAATGATACATATATTGTCCCGCGCGGGGTATCTTACCGCCGCCCGGTACGGCGACATACGGCCGACCGCGGCAGGGCGCGCCGTCGGAGAGAGACTTCTGCACCGTCATACGGTGGTGGAACGCTTTTTGTCTTTGCTGAACGGTGAAGAAGAATCGTTGGAAGAAGCGGAGAAGATAGAACACTTTTTAAGCAAAAAAACATTGCGGAGCATGGAAGCGTTTCTCGCTTCGGAGAAAAGAAATCCCCGTTGTACGGAAACGGCGGAGGCCGTACTTTCCGGAAAGATCGGCATGCGGGAAACGGAGAGCAGGTGCGAAAGCGGCATCGGCAAAAACAATAATACGAACGTACACTGCGGGAAATACCGATGCGGCTGTGGGTATATCTATGATGAAGAAACGGGATGCCCTCAAAGGAACATTGCGCCCGGAACGCGCTTCTGCGATCTGCCGGACGGTTTTGCATGCCCCCTATGCGGCATCGGGAAAGCGGGGTTTCTAAGAGAGGCGGTCTGCGACGGGAAGCGCCGCCCCGAAAATACGGGATGTTCCGGGTGACGGAGGAAAAGAAAAAAGCGGTCCGCATTACCTTTCATGGAATAATGCAGACCGTTATTTTTACGGAATATTTGACTATATGCAAACTATGGCTTACATATTCAGCGTTTCGGATTCTTTATGGCTTCAAGACGGGAGCGGAGAAAACCGCGCTTCAGTCGGTTGATTTCTCCGAGAGAGAGGCCGGATTGTCTGTAGAATCCGCGCGCCTTTTCTATATCATTCGGTACGCCGACGCCGAATTCATAATGCAGACCGATGCGGCAAAGAGCGGCTTTGTCGCCGAGGTGTGCGGCGGCCATGCAGGCGCGAAGGGAATCGTCCGTCTGTCCCTTGCGGAACATAACGACGGCGGCGGCATAAAGTCTGCGCGCCGTTTTGGCCGTTTTTCTTTTCTTCATGGCGGAGATAATGGCTTCCGCATCGGGGTGACCGGAACCGCGAAGCAGTTCCTCCGCGTGCTTCGGGTCGAAGCGAACGCCGAGGTTGTTCATATAGCACAGACCGAGATTATAGCGGGCCGAGGCCTTGCCGTATACAATGGCGCGGCGGGAGAGTTCCACGGCGGGCCGCCGATTCTTTTTGCAACCGTATCCGTCGCAGTAACAGCAGGCGAGGTTGGCGATAGCGCCCCCGTGGCGCAGTTCCGCCGCGATGGAGAATCCGCGGAATGCGGCATCGTAATCTTTTTCACGGAACGATTTCAGCGCGCTGTTATAGATATCGGTGACGGTGGCGCAGATCCTTTCGCGTTTTTCGACGGCGGGGGCATAATGTTTGTCGGCCGCCTTATCGTACAGGGTCAGGGCAAGAGGCAGGTCTCGCTTGACCGCGGTGCCTTCAAAATACATTTCGGCGCAAAGAAATTCGGCTTTCGGGTCGCCGAGTGCCGCGCAACGGCAGAACAGCGTCAGCGCCTTTTGTTCGTCTTTTTCCACACCGTTTCCCGTGAGGAGCATTTCTCCGAGCGAGACCATGGCCGCGTTTTCTCCGGCGTCTGCCGCGCGGAGGTACCATTTTCCTGCGGCGGCGGGATTTTTGGGGACGCCGCGTCCGGCGACGAACATATCGCCGATACGGGTGGCGGCGAGGGGATACCGATCGACGATCCGCCCGTAAAACGTGAGAGCAAGGAAGTATTCGCGGCGGTTTTCTGCCGCGGTGGCAAGGCGGAACAGGACGCCGTTTTCATCACGGTCGGGAAGCGTCGGCTCCATGGCGGCAACCGTCAGGAGTGCGGCGGTCATGCGCGGATCGGTAATGGCATGCGCCCCGGACAGCATAAGGAATCCCTTTGCTTTGGCGTATTGCTCGCGGTCGCCCGTGAGGTAATAGCGCCGCGCCACGAGAAGCGCAGCTTTTTTGTTTCCGTCCAGTGCGGAGAGCGTCAGATAATACAACGTATGCTCGTCGTCGAACGTACTGCCGTAGAGAAAGGCGGCTTCCGTATCTCCCTCTTCGGCGGCAACCGATAAAAAGAAGCGGGCAAGATCGGTTTTGCCGGGATCGCGGTCGCCGAGAAGAATACGGCCGAGGGCGCCGGCGGCTTTGGCGTGGGCGCGTGACGCCGCAAAGGCATACCGACGGATGGCTTCGGATTTGTCCCGTTTCATGCCGACGCCGTTTTCGGCCATCAGGGCATAGCGATAAGCCGCTTCGGTACTGCCAAGGTCGATCGCCTGCAAAAGAAGATTGGCCGTGATGCCGAAATTCTTGTCGGTATAGGTCATTTCGGCTTGTGAAAGAATATCGTCGATTTCCGCGGTATCGCCGTACGTCTTTCGGCAGAACGGGCAAAACGGCGGGAAAGAAAGCCCGTCGAAAGAAAAGCCGCAGTGGGAACATGTGTAGGCCATAAACAGTCCTCCGTTTTATCGGCCGGTCGGGGCCGTATAAAATCTGATTTTTATGTTGATTTTTAATTTATAAATGATTATACACCTTTTTTCGACTTTTTGCAAGAGCCTGCGGCGAATTGCCGTTTTTTTCGGAAAAAAAAGCCGTTCGTATGTGCGGCGGAGAATATTCCGCGCGAAAAAAGAAATAATAAAAGCAGATTTCAGAAAGGATAGGTAAATACTATGTGCCAAACGAATTCGCATCATCCTCTTTGCGCGGTTGCGGTCGGGGCGCTTTGCGCGGTCGGCGCGGCAACGATATTTATGGCTGTCAGCGGACGCGGTTGTAAGATGTGGAAAAAAATCAAGAATTGCGCCTGCGGTTGCATGGAAGCGGCGGGAAACGCCACCGATGAAATCGCACGCGAGATGAAAGATTGCTTCTGCTCGGACAGCTCTTCCGCATCGGATAACGGATCGGGTAATACTTCCGATCCGGCAGGCAATAATGCTTCCGGCGATCGGAAAAACTCTTGAACAAAAACGGTATGCCGCCCTGCAGCGGCATGCCGTTTTTATAATAGTGTAAATATATATTTACAATTTGATGGATATATGCGGCAAATTGGGGGACGGAACGTCCGAAAACGCAGCACCCGGTATGCGCGGACAAAATTCCGTTTTTCCTTGACGGACGGCGGCGTTTATGGTAAAATAGAGAAAAGATCCGGGCGGATATGCCCGAAATACGGTTTCTGCGGAGTACCTTATGAAAATACTGCTTCTCGACGTCGACGACACTTTGCTTGATTTCAAAAAATGCGCCGCTTCTTCCATGAAGGCCGCTTTCGCGGTACACGGCCTTACCTACCGGGAGGAAATGTTCCCTGTTTTTCTTTCTGTCAATACGGTGCTTTGGCAGGAGATCGAACGCGGTACGCTGACGAAAAGCGGGTTGTATGAACGCCGTTTTGCCACTATTTTTGACCGCCTCGGACTTAAAGGAGACGCACGGGGAGTGGAAAATGATTTCCGTAAGAATCTGGCGGTACTGGCGGAACCGATTGACGGCGCGCGGGAAACGGTTGCCTATCTTGCCGGAAAATATACGCTTGCCGTTGCCAGCAATGCGTCAAAAGAACAACAGATAAAACGCCTGACAAAGGCGGGGCTCTATTCTTATTTCCGCTATATTTTCGTATCGGAGGAAATGGGGGCGGAAAAACCGTCGTCCGCTTTTTTCGACGCGTGCTTTTCCAGGCTTCCGCCGGTTGACCGGCGGGACGTTATGCTGATCGGCGATTCGCTTACCGCCGACATTGCGGGCGGAATCGGTTACGGGATCAGAACCTGCTGGTATAATCCCGACGGACTGCCCGCTCCCACCGGTATTTCCCCCGATCACACCGTACGTACTTTAAAAGAACTATGCGATATTCTGTAATTTTCATTGAAAAGAGGGAGATCACATGAAAGAGACCTTGCAAAGGGAATTGCTTCGCGCCGCGCATGCCGTACGACAGAACGCCTATGCGCCGTATTCGCTTTATCGTGTGGGGGCGGCGGTGCTCGCAGACGACGGACGGATATATACCGGTTGTAATATGGAAAACGTAGCTTTTTCGCCGTCTCTTTGCGCGGAACGCGCGGCGCTTGCCGCGGCGGTCTCCGCGGGGGAAAGACGGTTCCTTGCCATAGCGGTCGTGGGCGGCAAGGGAGATACCCCGGATAATGTCTGTCTTCCGTGCGGGGTATGCCGTCAGGTGATGGCGGAATTTTTCCCACCGGAGGCAGAGGTACTGACGGGAACGGAGGACGCTCCCGTTGTGCATACGGTGGGAGAACTTTTACCGCATACATTCGGGAAATCGGGAGAATTATCGGGGGAAAAACGGGAATGAGAATGTACGATATTATCAAAAAGAAACGCGACGGATATGCGTTGTCGGAAGAAGAGATCGCCGCTTTTATGCGCGGTTATACAAACGGGGACATACCCGATTATCAGGCCGCCGCGCTTCTGATGGCGATTTATTTTTCGGGTATGAACCGTGAGGAGACAGCGGCGCTTACGTTTGCCATCCGGGATTCCGGGGAAAAACTGCCGACGGACGGTATTGCCGGTATCCGTGCCGATAAACATTCGACGGGTGGCGTCGGCGACAAGACCTCGCTTGTCGTGATGCCGATCGTTGCGGCACTCGGCGTCAAGGTGGCGAAAATGAGCGGTCGGGGACTCGGACACACGGGCGGGACAGTGGATAAACTGGAGGCAATCCCGGGATTCCGCACCGACCTTTCGGACAGGGAATTTGCCGAAGTGGTGAACCGCGTCGGTCTTTCGATCGTCGGTCAGAGCCGCACACTTGCTCCGGCGGACAAAAAACTGTATGCTTTGCGCGACGTGACCGCAACGGTGGACAGTATGCCGTTGATTGCTTCCAGTATCATGGGAAAGAAACTGGCCGCCGATGACGACTGCATCGTTCTTGACGTGAAAACGGGCAGCGGTTCGTTCATGAAAACCGATGAAGACAGCCGCACGCTTGCGCGTATGATGGTGGACATCGGCCGTGCGGCAGGAAAACAGATATCCGCCGTCATAACGGATATGGAAACGCCTCTCGGCTATACGGTCGGCAATGCGCTTGAAGTCAGGGAGGCAGTGGAAACGTTGCAGGGACAGGGGCGCGACGATCTTACGGAACTTTCGCTTACGCTGGCCGCCGAAATTCTTATGCTGACGGGGGAATACGGGCAAACCTCGGCCCGTTCGGAGGCCGAACGGGTTCTCCGCGACGGAAGCGCTTTCCGCAAGCTGTGCGAAACGGTGGAGGCGCAGGGGGGCGACGTGCGCGCGCTTCACGACCTGTCGCTTTTGCCGCAGGCGGCTTATACCGAAACGGTAACGGCGGCGGCTGGGGGCTATATTACTTCTACAGACGCCGAGGCCTATGGACGCGCGGCACTTCTTCTCGGCGCGGGACGGAATAAAAAAGACGATACCATTCAACCGGCGGCGGGACTTGTGCTTTTGCGAAAACGCGGAGACGCGGTGGAAAAAGGGGAACCGATCGCCGTTATGCATACAGATAATCCCGCGCTTCTCGGAGCGGCGCGCGACACATTGCTTGCCGCGGTGACGATCGGAACGGCGCCGCCCGTGAAGCGGGAACTGATACGGGGATTTGTCAGGTAAGCGCGTTCCGGTAAAAAAACATCGTATGTCGGGAACGGCGACGGCCTATGGAGCCGATCCGCGATGGTATATCCGGAATTTACGGAATTACCGGAATGGTTTTCCCTGCGGAAGGCATGAAAATATAACGGGCGGCGGTTGACTTCCGCCGCCCGTTGTGCTATACTGTCGCCGTGAACCGGAAAGAGATTATACATAAGAAGAGGAGACAGCCATGGATTTTACCGATCTTGAAGAGTATATACAGAGTTTGCCCGATAAGGGAATCCCCGGATGCGAAGTGATCGTCATGCAGGATCACAAAACACTGTTCCGCAGTTGCGCCGGCTACAGCGACTATGAGAAAAGGCGTCCGACCGACGAGAGAAATCTTTATTACCTGTACTCGTCCTCCAAGGTCATGACGGCTGTCGCGGCGATGGCGGCCATTGAGGACGGTTATCTCAAATTGCATACAAGGGTCGCAGATGTTATCCCTGAATATGCAAACCTTACCGTACATTCCGGCGATAAATGCGTGAGGGCGGAAACGCCGCTCACCGTATATCATCTTCTGACGATGACGGGCGGCTATGACTACAATCTGGAAAGTGCGTCCATTCTTTCCGCACAGAAGGAAAACGCCGACGCCTCGACTTTGGATATTGTGCGCGCGCTGGCCGGCGAACCGTTACAGTTTGAACCGGGCATGCATTATCAGTACAGTCTGTGCCATGACATTCTTGCCGGAACCGTAGAGGCGGCGGTGAATATGCCGTTTTCGGCATATGTGAAAAAGCGTATCGCACAGCCGCTCGGTATGACGGAGATCCACTATCATATGGCGGAGATCGGGGATATGTCCCGCCTTGCCGCGCAGTACAAAATCAATGAGGCGGGCAAGTGCGAGAAAGAGGAACCCGTGAATCCTTTTCTTCTGACGCCTGCTTACGAAAGCGGCGGCGCGGGAATTATCACAACGGCATCGTCTTATGTTCTTCTGCTGGACGCGCTCGCAAACGGCGGCGTCGGTGCGAACGGGGCGCGTATTCTGTCCGGGGAAAGCGTGCGGGAGATGGGCAAAAATCAACTGACGCCGAAACAGCTTGCGGACTACTATGCCACGCTGGGGAACCGCGGTTACAGTTACGGTCTCGGCGTGCGTACATTGATCACGCGCAAGAGTCCCGTAAACGGCAATACCAGTCTTTCTCATGTCGGTGAATTCGGTTGGGCGGGCGCCGGCGGCACTTATATGCTGGTGGATCCCGTAAGCCGTCTGGCCATATGCTACATGCAGGACGTGCTCAATATGCTGAATTTCACCTATCAGGATCACCCGCACAACATGGTGCGCGATCTGGTCTATGCCGCGATCGAACCGTGACGGCGGAAACGACAGCAAACGACGGTAAAGACAGGAATACATAATAACGCGATAATGCGGCATAGCGTTACGGAAAAAGGGAAGGCTTTACCGCAGTCCCCATAGGGAATTATAAAAAGACTGACGAAAATTTTCGTCAGTCTTTATTTTTACTAAGCAAAAACGTACAACTTAACAGTGTTAAGTGCGCTATATTCTCAAAGATATTCGCTACAGAGATCACAGTTGGAAAAATCGGAATTTGATTATATGATTCGGATTATTCGCTTTTTTTCTTTGCAATGTATGAAACGACGGAACAGGCAATTATTCCAATAACGAACGGGATTGCAAAAAGAAGTCCTACATCCCAAGGAGCGCTGTTACCGGGTGCATAGCGAAGAACTGTGCAGTTATAGGTTACTACGACACACATAATGTTTGTAAGTAATATTGCAAGTGCCGCAAATATCGTGGATACTTTTTTCATGGAGACCTCCTATTTATGTTTCATGGTTTTGATAAGTATTATAGCTCCGAAAATCACGAACAACACCGATACCAGCATTGCGATAAATGTTCCGTCAATGACTATCATAGATGATTGTGCTATTTTGTCAGCGGTTTCGGAACCAAACACCGAAATAGCGCCGAATACGATTAGCGAAACGCATCCCAAAAGCGAAATCATAAGACCTGATATACCAAGCAGTTTCCTGTTCCCATTGATCTTCTCAATGGGCTGTACGCTTGTTGGTTCTTCAATATCGTCATTAATAAGATAATCTATACTGACACCGAAAAATTCGCCGTATTTTTTTAGCATTTCGGCATCGGGGGAAGTTGTTCCGTTTTCCCATTTTGAAATCACTTGTCTTGAACAATTCAGCTTTTCGGCAAGAACTTCTTGGGATAATCCTTGTTTACGGCGCAAGTTATATAGTTTTTCAGAAAGCGTCACAGGTACCTCCTTACACCATAAGTATAACGACTTTGCCCTTGATTGTCTATACACAACCGTAGGCAATGCCGCAACGCGCGTTAACATTTGAAATTTTCGTCAAATTCCTATTTGTCGGTTGGTTTATTATATCATAATATTCAATTAAATGCAATCTGTATTATATAGGCAAAAGAGACCCGGCTTTCAATAAGCCGGGGTTTATAAGTTGTTCAATTTTAATCCTTATGGGAACTGTGGTTGGTCGCTCTTTTTGTGGGTTTTACAGAATGTTTTTCCGTTCTTTACGGATCTCGGACGGCGTTTTGCCGGTGAAGTCGCGCAGGATGCGGCGGAAGTACGCCATGGAGGCGACGCCGAGCCTGTCGCCGATCTCGCTGACGGAAAGGTCGGTGGCATGAAGAAGCGTTACGGCTTTTTCGGACAGGATACGGTGTTTTTCCTCAAGCGGAGTGCGGCCGAGAGTACGGCGAAAGGCTTCATACAGGGAAGATTCGGAGACGCAACAGGCGCGGGCGATGTCGGCGGCGGTACAGGAGACGGTATTTTCCATGAAAGCAAGCGCGCGGTGTATCAGCGCGGCATTGCGGTCGATCGGTTCGGAACGCATGGCGGGCAGACATTCCGCAAGCAGGAGATAAAACAGACCTACCGTGCGGCTATTTACGGCCTTCACTGCCTGAATTTCGTGAAAAAGGTGATGCATGCGATCGTTTGAGGGCAGTTTTTGCAAAAGATAGCGGATATGATCGTCCTCGGGAAAGTACTGAAATGCAAGAGAATCAAACGCGATGGCGTCTCCGCGCCAGAAAGATTCGTAGCGGCATCCTTTGGGGATATAGAATATGTCGCCGCTGTGCAGAGAGAGTTCGCCGCCGTGGTATGAAAGACGCCCGAAACCGCTGTTCAGGCGGCCGATAAAGTGACAGGGGGTGCCTTTGCGGTTATCGAAATAATGATTTTTACGAAAGAAAAATTCCCGGAAAGCAAATGACCGGCGAAAGGTTTCCGTCTCCATGGTGTTCCTCCTCATTTCGGAGAATCGTGTACTGTTTTTTACAGTATAGCAGATTGAATCGGAGAAGTCAATATAGTATAATGGTCTCGATACCGGAACCGATTCCGAAAAAACGCATACAAGGAGGAAAATCATGAACCGACTTTCCATTATTTTTCCCGAAAAAGGACGGGCGACCTGTATTACAGAGCCGTGTCCCGAACCCAAAGACAACGAAGTTCTTGTTGCCGTTTATTGTTCGACGCTCAGCAGCGGCACGGAAAAAGCCAATGTGGGCGGTGATCCTGTTGTAAATATCGCAACGATTACGCCGGAGGCGGTATTCCCGCGCCGGAGCGGCTACAGTTCTTCCGGCATTGTGAAACGCGTCGGAAAAAATGTGACGTCCGTAAAACCCGGCGACCGCGTGGCGCTATCATGGACTCTGCATACTTCTTATATCTGTGTTCCCGAACAGAACGTACATAAGATCGAAGATGAGAACATTACTTTTTCCGACGCGGCGTTTTGCCATATCGCCACGTTTCCTTTGGCGGCCATCCGCAAATGCCGGACGGAGATCGGGGAACCGGCCATTGTGGTGGGACTCGGTATTCTCGGTCTTCTGGCGGTGAAACTTCTGCGTGCGGCAGGAGCGTGTCCCATCGTGGCGCTCGATCCGATTCCTGAAAGACGTGCTTTGGCTCTTTCCTACGGCGCGGACTATGCCGCCGATTCCACACAGCCCGGATTTGCGGAATATGTAAAAGAAAAAACGCACGGCGGCGCCAAAGTGGCGATCGAAGTGACGGGGGTGGGCGCCGGACTGAATGCGGCGCTGGATTGCATGGCACGGTTCGGCCGGGTGGCGCTTCTCGGTTGCACACGTTCTTCCGATTTCACGGTGGACTATTATCATAAGGTACACGGACCGGGAATCACACTGATCGGAGCGCATACGTTGGCGCGGCCGATGTGGGAATCGTCTCCCGGGATGTTTACGCACCATGACGACGCCATGGCGCTTCTTGCCATGCTGTCGGGAAAGCGCATCACTTTCCGCGATCTTCTCGGCGAAACGCACGACCCGTCCGAAGCGCAGGAGGTTTATACACGGCTTCTGAACGAGCGCAATTTCCCGATTGTACAGTTTGACTGGACGCGTATACACGAAGATGAAGCCGATTAAAGTCGTGCAGGTAGGTACGGCGCATGATCACGCGCCGTCGGCCTATCAGGTGCTTACGGAATATACCGATGATTTTATGTTTGCCGGGATATGCGAGCCGGACGGAAGTTTCCCGGCGCCGTTGTATACGGGCGCGCGGGTTTTCACGTTGGAGGAGGCTTTGCATCTGCCCAATCTTTCGGCGGCGGTGATTGAAAGCGATGAACTGACCGCGACGGAATATGCGCGGCGGTTCGCGGAGAAAGGGGTCGCGGTCTATATGGACAAACCCGGTTCTCCGGATTATCACGGGTTCCGTGCGTTGATAGACACCGTGAAAAGAAAAAGCATACCTTTTCACATGGGATATATGTATCGCTACAATCCTGAGGTCAGGAGGCTTCTGGATATGACCGCCCGCGGAGAACTCGGCGAAATTTTTGCCATAGACGCAGACATGAGCGTGCGGCATCCGAAAGATAAACGGGCGTGGCTTTCCCGTTTTCCCGGCGGTATGCTGTATTTTCTCGGCTGTCATCTGATTGATCTTTCCGTTCGTCTGTGCGGCGAACCGCAGGAAGTGATTCCGATGAGTTATGCCACGGGGGTCGACGGTGTGAATGCGATGGACTGCGGTATGGCGATTCTGCGTTATCCGCGGGCGGCGGCGACCGTACGGAGTTGTGCGGCGGCATATGACGGATACAGTCGCCGGCATATTACGGTGGAGGGCAGTCGCGGCACTTTTGAAATCCGACCGCTTGAAGAGTATGTGAAGGACGACCCCCAGGGACGCATTGCGGCAAGGAGCCGCGTTACGCGGGAGGAAGACGCACCGGATCTATGGTCGGACTGCGCACGCGTAACGGTGACGCCGCCGTTTTTAAGATATGCGGAAATGCTGTGCAGTTTTGCACGGGAAGTACGGGGAGAAACGGTGAATCCCTACACGCCGGACTACGAGCTTACGGTATTCCGTACGCTTCTGCGCGCCTGCGGAATGCAAGCATAATGTTATGTTTTATTTACAAAATACGATATTAAGATAGAATATAAGAGGAAGGAAGTCATTGATGAAAGCAATATTGGTGAGAGAAAATGAACGTCTGGAATGGACCGATGTGGAAGATCCGCAGATCGGAAAAGACGAGGTTCTTGTGAAAACGGCTTATGCGGCGGTCAACCGCGCCGATCTTATGCAACGCGCGGGGGACTATCCGCCGCCGCCCAGCTGTCCCGAATGGATGGGACTTGAGATCGCGGGTGAAATTATGGACATGGGAGAAATTGCAAGGGAGAAGAGCAATTTTCATATCGGCGATAAAGTATGCGCGCTTCTCGGCGGCGGAGGGTATGCCGAATATGCGGCGGTGAAGTATGACATGCTGATGCCGATCCCCGAAAACGTCGGTATGGTAGAGGCGGCGGCCATGCCGGAGGCCTTTGCGACTGCCTATCTGAATTTATTTATTGAGGGAAAGATGCATCCCGGCGACACGGTACTGATGCAGGCGGGCGCTTCCGGTCTCGCAAGCGTTGTTATTTCGATGGCGAAAGCGTTCGGGGCGCGGGTGCTGACTACCATTATTGACGAGGATAAACGTGCGGCTGTGGAGAAGCTCGGCGCCGACCTCGTTGTGAATACCAAAACCGAAAGTCTGAAAGACGTACTTGTCGCAGAACTGGCGGCGGGGCACCCTGTTACGGTGACGATCGACTGCCTCGGCGGTGCGGGCATGGGAGAGTGTCTTCCGTATATGGCACACGGCGGTCGTTGGATTGTCATTGCCGCGCTTGCAGGGCGCGTGACGGAGATTGATCTTAAGAATATCTATGTAAGGAATTTGCGGATCATCGGTTCCACGTTGCGTTCCCGTACGCCTGCGGTGAAAGCGGAGATTCTGCGTTCGCTTGTCCGAGATGTATGGGGCAAGGTATCGTCCGGTAAAGTACGCCCGACCGTGGACAGCGTGCTCCCGATTACGGAAGCGGAGGCCGCCCACGCGCTTCTTTCGGAGAACAAAAGTTGCGGCAAAGTCGTTCTTCGTATTTCCGACTGAAAGGGAAATCCCGCGAAACATTGACGATAAAAGATAAGGTTAAAAGGGATATAGGGCAAAAGTCCTATATCCCTTTATCTATGCCGGGGTACTATGGATGGGTACTATGCGCGGGACGGTTTCGCCGGGATTTTATTTGTGTGATGTATTGTGCGCATAGCAAAAGACCGCCTGCAAGGCGTTCCTTTACAGGGCGGTCTTTATTCTCAGGTTTCGGAGGGGGCGCTTTCTGCGGCGTCGGCGAGCGGCGCTTTGCTTTCTTTATTTTCCGCAGGGGAGGTCGCTACCGGAGAAGTCTCCGTACTTTCCGCGGTCGTTTTTTTACGGCTGTGGCGGCGGCGGGGACGTTTTCTTACCGGCGCTTCTTTCAGTCTTTCACGATAACCGGCGAGAGAATCTTCATCGGCGGGGAGGATATAGACATGGGCGCGGAAAGTGTCGTTGAAATTATGCAGAAGTTTGATATTCAGCATCATGGCGCCGTGTTCGGCGCAGGTGATGCAGGCGGTATACCGCTGGCCGCGGAAGTGCAGCATTTTTTCCTTTTCCACGGGGGAACCGCACAGAGGGCAGGTAATGTCGGTGATTTCGTGTGCCGAAAAGACTTCGCGGGCCTCGACGAAACCGTCTTCGCCGACGTCGGCATTGCCGATCTCCGCATCGTAAAGATAGTCGCCCTTTCTTTCGGGGTATTCGGCGATACCGCGTTTCATATCGAGTTTCTGCGTTACAAGCGCCGTAAAATACGCGTCGTTCAGCGCATCGTGTGCCGGGAGATTCTGCGGGATACCGAAGTATTCCATGGCAAATTCGAGTGATTTCTGATTTTTACCGCCGACGAACTGGCGGTTGAAAATCGGCTGAAGGTCATAATGCTTCTTCAGCCATGAGGTATCGAGGTTATGGATACGGAAGTTATCTTCCAGCATCGGGATGTCGTCCGGTCCCCAGGTGAGAAAGACAAAATCCTCACCGCAGAAACGTCTGAAACTCTGCGCCGCCTCCGGCAAGGGGACGCCGCGGTCGATGCGCTCCTGTGTGATGCCCGTCAGTTTTGCCACATGTTTCAGAATCCGTTTATAATACCGCGGTTTTACCGTCATGGAATAACTGCCGCATATATCGCCGTTTTCGTTCATTTTGACGGCGCCGATCTGAATGACCTCTCCGCGCAGGCGGGTCGCAAGACGCTTCTGAACCGCAATCGCTTTTTCCTGGTAGGCCTGATTCCATTCCAGGTCCAATGTGATGTAGTTCATAATCTGTTTCCTTATACAATTTTTGTTGTTTCTATTATACTCCGAAACGCGCCGGGAATCAAGGGGTAGCATTAAAATAGTTTGATAATTCTTTTTTCGGTGGTTGCTCTTACCATTGACATCTATGACAGCGCTGTGATAAAATTGTGATAGTATAATATTAGGAATGATTCCTGAAAGGAGGTAAATATGACCAGACAGCGAAAACTGATCACGGAGATTATCCGTTCGGAAGAGGAGCACATGACCGCGGAGCAGATATATAAAAGGGCGGCGGAGACCATGCCGGCAATTTCTCTTGCCACCGTATATCGCAATCTGTCACTGATGACGGCATGCGGCGACATTGCGCGGATTCCTATGGACGGAAAGCCGGACAGATACGACCGCACGGTGAAACCGCACGACCATATGATCTGCGCGATATGCGGCAGTATCCGTGATGTGCTGATTCCCGGCCTTGCCGACGCCATCGCCTATCAGACCGGCGAAAAAGTGTTGGCGTACACGCTTACCATCCGTTATATTTGCCCCGCTTGCCGTGAAAAAACAAAGGAGGGCGCTTAAGCGGCGCCGGCCTTTAAAGAGGACATACAGGAAATCGGGAGTGGGGAAATCAGGATCCGGAAAGCGGCAGGATGATATGCGCGGCGAAGAACCGCGGAATCGATCCGCATCTTTCCGGGCGCGCGTTTAGTATCCGGCGATTCGGCGCTACAGCGGCAAGCGACCCGCAGACTATGTCTGCG
>CAJLXA010000029.1 GCA_905210485.1 uncultured Eubacteriales bacterium
GCGTCCTTTTGCTCAATTTTCGCTGCGATAGCCAAAGCCACGGATTGCGCTCAGCTGATCCCGCCAGTTTTCTTTCACTTTTACCCACAGATCAAGAAATACCTTGGTATCGAAAAAGCGTTCCAGATCCTGTCTTGCATGCGTGGCGATCTCTTTCAGTGTCGCGCCGTGTTTCCCTATAATAATGCCCTTATGGGAATCGCGTTCGCAGAAAATTTCGGCGCGTATACGCAAAATCTTCGGTTCTTCTTTGAATTCTTCAATCACGACGGCCGTTCCGTGCGGGATCTCATCGCTGAGCGAACGCAGAATTTTTTCACGTATAATTTCCGCCGCGATCTGCCGTTCCGGCTGATCGGTAACAATGTCATCCGGGAAAAACCAGACGCTCTCCGAAAGATACCGATGGCACTCGGAAAGTACCGTATCCACACCTTTACCGCTCCTTGCGGAGATCGGAATAACCGCGTCAAAATCGAAAGCCTCCGCATAGGCCGCTATCGTTTTGGCCACGTTTTCCGGCGAGACGGCGTCAATTTTATTGATAACCAGAAGCGCGGGAATCTTCCTTGCCGTAAAAGAAGCGATGAGTTGCGCTTCGATATCGCCGACGGCCTCGCGCGGTTCGACCACAAGGATTGCCGCGTCGGCGTCGCCGACCGTATTGCCTGCGGTTTTTACCATGAAGTCGCCGAGACGGGTACGCGGTTTATGCATACCGGGCGTATCCATAAACACGATCTGGTCTTCGCCCTCTGTGTAAATTCCCGTAATACGGTTACGCGTTGTTTGCGGGCGACTGGACACGATCGCCACCTTTTCGCCGAGGATATGATTCAGTAACGTGGATTTCCCGACATTCGGCCGGCCGACAATGGCAATAAAAGCGGTTTTCGTCATGCGTTTTTCTCTCCGTCTTCTTCGGGTTCTTCTTCGTCAAGGCCAAGCGTAGCAACAATTTCACGCTGGCGGCGGCACATATCTTCATCGTCTTTTTCCGAGCGCTCATGATCGTATCCCAGCAAATGCAGTACCGAATGAATCGTCAGAAACGCGATTTCGCGTTCGATGGAATGTCCCAGTTCCGCCGCCTGCACGCCCGCGCGTTCAAGATTCAGAACAATGTCGCCGAGCGGGATCACCGCTTCTCCCGGAACGTCATTTTCTTCTTCGGCATCGAAAATCGGGAACGACAGCACGTCGGTCGCCGCGTCTTTATGGCGATATTCCCGATTCAGTTTACGGATACCGTCGCCGTCCGTAAAGGTAACGGAAAGTTCGGCGCCGAAAGGAAAATGCTCGTAGTCAAGCGCGGCGCGCACCGCATGACGGACGAGCAGTTCCGTCATGTAACCGCCCGTCATAATTCCGTCATCTGCCGAGAAATAAATGCGTAATTGTTTTCCTTTTCCGGGATAATGCTTTACAATTTTCATATTTGTCCGTCCTGTCCTTATGTCGATTTATCGGCGGAGAGCCTGTCCGCCGTATTACGGTCGCATGACCGTATCGGTTTATTTTTCTTTTTTACTGTAAGCGTCATATGCGGCAATGATCTTCCGCACAAGGCGGTGCCGTACCACGTCGCGTTCCGAGAATTCATGCACCGCAATTCCCTCGATGCCGCGCAGGATTTTTGTTGCCACAACAAGTCCGCTTTTCTCATTATGCGGCAGATCCGTCTGCGACGGATCGCCGGTGACAATGGCCTTGGCGTTATAGCCGAAACGCGTCAGAAACATTTTCATTTGTTCAACGGTCGTGTTCTGCGCCTCATCAAGAATGATAAAGGAGTCGTCCAGCGTACGGCCGCGCATATAAGCAAGCGGTGCAATCTCTATCGTGCGGCGCTCGATATGCCGCTCATAGTTTTCTGGGCCGAGCATTTCATACAACGCGTCGCAGAGCGGGCGGAGATAAGGGTCTATTTTGCTTTGCAGATCGCCGGGCAGAAAGCCCAGACGTTCACCGGCCTCTACGGCAGGGCGCGTCAGCACAATACGGTTCACTTCCCGTTTACGCAATGCTTCCACGGCCATGGCCACCGCAAGAAAGGTTTTGCCCGTACCCGCGGGACCGACGCCGAACACAACGGTATTCTTTCTTATCGCGTCGATATAGGCGCGCTGTCCCATGGTCTTCGGTTTGATCGGTTTTCCCTTTACCGTCATGGCGATCACGTCGCGGTCAAATGCGCCGAGCGCGTCTTCTTCTCCTTCAGCGATCATCTCAAGAACGTAATCCACCGTCTGGTCGGCAAGCAGGTCGCCGTTTCCCACCATGGATTTCAATGCCTCAAGCGTTTTGGCGGCACGTTCCACCGCCGTTTCATCTTCGCCTTTCACCGCAATGGCGTCGCCGCCCTCGGAGGGCGTATTGGAAAGGCGCACTCCGAAACGGTTCTCAATGCGTGCGGCATATACGTCGCACGCGCCGAAAAGCGCCGCCGTCGTTTCCTTGGAGTCGGTCATGACAATTCTTTCTTTCATTTTGAAACCTCCGATTCTGTGGAATCCACCGTAAAAGGCAATGTCACGGCAATATCCGAAAGTACCGTGATCCTGACTGTGAGTACATACGCGCCGTCGGTAAAACAGCCGTCCGTTGATTGTGACAATAGTTCCGCGTTACGGAGTTTGTCGGCGATCAACGCCTTCATTTCACGGGAAGCGGCACGCACAGCCTCGCTTTCGGTCAATATCACTTCTTCGTCCCCGTACGAGACCGCGTGAGTTTCGCCGATGGAGACAGGCAATGAAAAGAGTCCGAAAAACGAAACCTGTTTCTTCGTATATATTGTATCATACTTCGGAGGTAAATTTCCAGTGTTATCGTAAATATTTATCGGATAACCGAAAAAATTTATTGTAATTTCTTTCAAAACATCGGTTTCACGCCTTTTTTTCGTTTGTTTCAACGGCACGGAGACCGTAAGCATTTCTTCACTGCGCCCGTAAACGCTGCCCGTCGCATGTACAAACCGCACTTCATGCGCTCCGGTAATGGCGCCGCTGACAAGCAGATCGCCTTTTTTCACCACCTGTCCGTTTTTCACCACGCTCCGACCGTCCTTGACCGCAATACCGGTAATCAGCGCGTCGGTTGCCGCTACAAGATTGGCGGGGGAACTTTCCTTTGTCGGATTCTCGTAACTTTTTTTCGGAATCATATCCACAACGGCGATCGACCCCTGCATATTGATACTGATCCAACCGATATCCTCCGAAGTTTCCATCAGTTTGTTTTCGATCTTATCTTTATTGACCGATGGGAGAAAAGTTCCGATACCGAAACCGTTTTGTCTCAGTTCCTCCACGATGGCGTCGTCGTCCACGCTTTCTTCACATTCCACACGCACGTCCCATACAAACATTCCGGAAAACAGAAGTATAAAAAACGCAATAACCACGCCGAAGAAAATTCCCGGACGAAGACGCTGAAGCATGCGGAAAAGCAATCCCGTCGGCGGAAGAAAATGAAAAACAGCCGGATCGAGAACAAGCGCCGCCTTTTTGTGTTCACTATACGGAATCGTACATTCCACATAATTCTCTGCCTCGGAATAACCATAAAATTCGACATTATTTTTAAGCAGAAGATTCTGAAGACGCAAACCCGACTTCTTTTCGCAACGGATTTTCTGCGCGGCCAGTATTCTATGTAATGACAAAACTTTCATTCTTTACCTCGCGTAAACGAAAGTGCGGCAATATGGCCGCATATTTCCACGGTGCCGGAACGATATGCGGAAAGCGAAAGTCCGCTCCCCGTAAAAACCGTGTCCTCTTTTCCCATACGGACTATGATCTCTTTATCACTGTTTTTTATGATCCGATCCGCATGGCACAGATACACGCTTTTTTTCCCTTGCTTTTCCTCGCATCGGATCTCTATCCGGCGTGAAACAAACACCGGCGCCGCCGACAGTTCCGAAAATCGTTTATTAAACCATTGATTTTTCATGCATATATTCTCCGACTATCATTTTTGCCCCTGCCCTTTGCATATAAAGTAGTGTTCTATTTTATGAATCGGAGGACGAATGCATGACAGAAAACAGATTGAGGAACCGCCGGCACATCGCGCGGATTTCCGTTTTACTGCTTCTCTACTTCTATTGCATCGTTCGTATTGACGACGTGGCGGAAAGTGTGAAAAACGGTTTGTTCCTTTCCTTTACCGTCATGATCCCCACGCTTTTTCCTTTTCTTATACTTTCCGATCTTGTTCTGAAAGCGTTGCCGGAAAAGGTCGGCAATCAGACCGGCTTGTTTTCCCGCCTGTTCCGCATAGCGGACAGCGGATTCTATGCCTTTTTTCTCGGCAGTATTTCCGGTTTTCCCATTGGCGCCAAAATCGTGTCCGCACTTTATCGTCGCGGCGATCTGTCGCGCGACGAGGCCGAAAGGCTTCTTGTCTTCTCCAACAACACAGGTCCGGCTTTTCTGTTCGGCGTCGTCGGCGCGGCGCTTTACGGCAATATCCGCGTCGGCATATTCCTTTATATCATACAAATGCTTGCGGCAGTTCTGATCGGAATTTTGCTCGGTATCGGCAAAAAAGCCTCTGACGTTTCGGATAAATTTCAATCCGAAAGAAAACTCTCCTTCACCGACGCCGTGGAAAACGCCGTACCCGCCGCTCTTCGCATTGCGGCCTATATAGCGATATTCCGCGTTGTCGTCGATATTTTTGCCGGGACTTTAAAAAATGCCGTTATGAAAAGCGTCATTGCGGCCTTTCTCGAAGTCGGCAACGCCGTCACGTCGGCCGCCGCTCTTTTTACCGCATATCCAGCACTTTCCTTATCCGTTGCGGCCTTTGCCGTATCGTTCTCCGGCCTTTCTGTCTATATGCAATCGCTTGTTTTTTTGAAAGATACCGATCTCTCCCGCGGGAAATATTTATTCTATAAACTTATCGAAGGTATTATATCGGCTTTTCTTGCCTACTTTCTTGCACCGCTTTTCTTTTGATATAAAAAACCGAGGCCGTTTTTAACGGCTTCGTTTTTTTCGCGGTATGAAAACCGCTTTTTCATATATCGTTTGAATCACCGCGGCGGCAACGGCGGAGGCGGAGCGCCCGGTGTTTTTTCTTCGCCGCGCGGTGCGCCGGAGTGGCGAAGTTCGGGATAATCTTCCGGTGCGTCGTCAAAGGACTCATCGCCGGTATAGCGCTTTGCCTGTGTGGAAAAGAGCTGGCAATACCGTCCGTGATGCGCCATCAGTTCCTTATGTGTACCGCTTTCGATAACACGTCCGTTTTCCATAACGAGAATCAGACTTGCAATGGTGGCGCTGGATAGACGATGCGAAACGAAAATCGTAATACGGTTTCTGCCGAGTTCCGCAAACTGGTTGAATATCTCCTGTTCCGCCAAAGGATCCAGAGAGGCGGTCGGTTCATCGAGAATCATAATGTCCGATTCTTTATAGAACGCGCGCGCAATGGAGAGTTTCTGCCACTGACCGATCGAAAGGTCAACACCGTTTTCCTCAAAGAAGTGTGACAACGGCGTATTGTACCCGTCGGGAAGATTCCGTATAAACGGATCTGCATTTCCGCGTGCGGCCGCGTCGATGATCTCGTCATCGGTTCCTTTCCGATGGACGTCGCCGTAAGCGATATTATCCCGCACAGAAACGGCGTATTTCCCGAAATCCTGAAAAATAATGCCGAAAAGATCATAAAGCGCTTTGACATCGTATTCACGGATATCCGTTCCGTCAAGCAGAATTTCTCCTGCGGTCGGATCGTAAAGCCGCGTCAGCAGTTTTATGAGGGTGGTTTTTCCGGCGCCGTTCAAACCGACGATGACCACGGTCTCCTCCGGTCGCAGAACAAAACTGACGTCATGCAGAACATCGCGGTCCGAACCGGGATAACGGAAGAAAACATGGCGGAATTCTATCGTATGTTCGGTACCCTTTTTAGGCATTTTCGGCGGTTTAACTGTCGGCAGAATCGTAGTCTTTTCTTTCATGAACAGCATCATATTGTCAATAAACAATGTTCCCTCGTAGATCGTGGCCGCCGAAGAAATAAACGAAGATACATAACCGGCAATACTGGTAAGCGCCCCGGTATACAAGGCATAGCTGCCGATGGGCGCCCCCTCCACCACAACGCGGTATGCCACGTAGAAGAAAAGACAGCAGTTGGCGGCAAGCGCGATAAGGCCAAGCAGAATATGCGCCAGCTGTTCACGGATAACGATATTTTTGACGCCTTTGTAGTAAGCGTCAAAATTCTTTTCATATTCGCCGATAAACGTATCGGACAGATCCATAAGGCGGTTTTCCTTGATACCGTCGCGATCGGTCACGATATAGGAGAAGTATTCCATGCGCCTGCGCTCTTTGGAACTGCGGCGCATATATTTGAAATTGCGGTTGCGGAAATGCATGCTGACAATGCCGGTCGGGATCGCGCAAAGCACAATAATAATCGGCGCCAGAATGTTAAGACCGGCAAGAACCAGAACAAAACTCACCGAACTGATGATGGTTGAAAACACATCGAACGTCGCACGCATAATGGATATGGGACGCATACTGGCCTCACGGGTCGCATTCTCCAGTCTTTCATAAAAGTCAGGGCGATCGAAGGAAGCGACGTCCACGTTTTTCGCCTTGTTCATGATTTTCAGTTTGATATGATTGGAGACGACTTCGCCCGCGATGGAGTTCATCATGGCGCTGACGCGCGACAGTATATTCTGCAAAAACAGAAATACAAACTGAAAGATCAGCAAAAAGAACACCGGGCGGAATTCCCCGCTTAACAGTTCATGCAGGACCGCGCCGAATCCGGTCGCAGAGACATGAATCCCGTTTTGCAAAAGCACCTGAATCGCGGACAGAAGCGAACTTGTAATCAATGCACCGATAACGGGCATAAAGCCGCCCGCTATGCAAAAGAATGCAAGCAGGAACAGCATCGACGGCTTTGCTTCATACACCAACCGTATAATATAAAATAAGTGTGAGAAAAAACCGCCGACAACTTCGCGGATATAGCGCGGAACATCACGAAGATTCTTCGGTTTTGCGGGTCCCGACGCCGCTCCCGGAAACCGTGGCCGGGGGGCTGATTCGGAGCGGCTTTTTTTCTGCTCTGCAGCATCGCGATTCTTTGACGCTTTTTTCATTCTGTCACTCTCCTTTTTATCAACAAATTCCGGTAAAAAATGAAAAAATACCGGCAAAATATTTTACGATTTTATTTCAAAGGATATACGATCCTTTCCGGGGCACAAGACCTGTCATGCGGTCGCATGGGAAAACAGGATATTTTCCCCCTCTATCAGCAAAATGCCGTAATGACCGCGGCCTGCCGTATCTTTTCGCGCACTGCCGGGGTTAAACAAATATAAAGGCCGCGCATATTCGGATAAATAGGTTTCGGAAGGAACGTGCGTGTGCCCATACAGGGCGATATCCGCATTTTCGCGCAACGCCGTACCGATAAGACCGCCAAGACCGCTCTTAACGCCCACCGTATGACCGTGGCACAGAAAAATTTTCTTGTTTTTGGCAAAGAAAACGCGTTCGGTCGGATAATCCATGCCGTACAGGTCGCAGTTGCCGCGTACCGCCATCAGCGTTGTAACGGGATAATCCGCCATAACCGTTTCGGCGTCATGCAATCCGTCGCCGAGAAAAACGGCGTATGCCGCGTCGCTATGCAACGACATCGCCTTGCGCATGGCATAGGTATCGCCGTGCGAATCGGAAAAAATCAGGATTTTCAAGCCTCTGTCTCCTTTACAAAAAACGTGCCGGTGACGAAAAATTCGCGTTTGTCCTGCATATAATGTTACAAAATCCGATAATGCGAGGTATAGTCATGGGCTTTGATAAACAAATGCTGAATCAACTTCTGAAAGAGGATGACGAAATGCTTTGGCAAAACATTGTTGGAATAGCAGCCAAAAGCGGGATTCGCCTGTCCCGGAAAACGCCTCCGCGCGAAGAAATGCAGAAACTGCGCGACCTTCTCGCGGATGCCGACCGCATATCTCCTTTTCAGGCGCAGAAAATTCTGAGAAACATGGGAAAGAACGGAGAAAGTGACAATGGCCGATAACGCGTCGCCCGATCTCGGCGGAATAATTTCCTTACTGATGCAGAATCCCGAAGCGATTTCGGGTATTATGAGCGTGCTGAAAAACAGCGGAATCCGCCTGGATAAACCCGAAAAAACGGAATTTACGGAAAAAGGCGCAGAAAGCGCCGAAGCCTTTTCGCCGGCATGTGATCCGCCGCCGAACAGACCCGGTTGCGGCGACGATTTTCGCCGTGAAAACTGTCCCCCGCCTCCCGGAAAAGATGACGGCCGCCGGTCACCCTGCGGCGATCCCGGTTGCCCGCCGCGCGGTGGGGATTGTCGGCCGCCGAAAGACGAACCGTGCTGTCCCCCGCCTCCTCCGCCTCCGCCGCCGAAAAAAAAGCCGGGCGCCAAAGAACGGGATCAGCTTCTTTGTGCTTTGAAGCCCTATCTTTCGCCGGAGCGATGCGAAACGCTCGACGAAATTCTGCGGCTTGCGGAACTGTTTGAACTGTTTCGGAAAAAAGGAGGAAAGCACTGATGTATACCCGCAGTTTCAGAAAAGAAAAGCTGGAAATCCCCAAAAACTACAGTGGTACCGCTCTAAGAAAAGATACGGTTTATGAGGAATATACTGCGGCAGAAGACGCAAAGGATGAACCGGTAAACAAAACGGCCGAGCGTGACGCTGCCGGCGTTGCCGAGGCCTCGTCACCCGTCGTTTCGGACGCGGAAGATACCGACAACGCAAAGTCCGCGCCTTTCGGCAACTTCGGCATCGAGTCGCTTTCCCTTTCGGATCTTTTGCTTGTGTTGATTGCTGTTATGCTGATGCAGGACGGCAATCAGGAAGACAGCGAACTGCCGCTTATCATGTTACTGATGCTGGTACTGGGATAAATACGATCTGTCGTATTACATATTCTTAACAGGCGCCGACGGTTTTCCGTCGGCGTTTTTTCAGAAGAAAGAAAACTGATCGGTCTCCGACAGTCCCTCCAGAACGCCGTTTCTCTGCAGAATCTCAATGACCGCCTTGGTAAGCGAAGCACGATGGCGGAGATCTTCAACGGAAAAGAATTCCCGTTCGTTACGCGCCTCCACAATATTTTTCGCCGCCGTATCGCCGAGTCCGGGAAGCGAGTTGAAAGGAACGCGGATTTTCCCGTTCTCCGGCAAAAAGGCTGAAGAATCGGATTTTTCGAGACTGACAGGCAGGAAACGGATACCGCGGGCAAGACATTCGTCCACAAGTTGCAATGTGGTCACCTGTTCCGACTCTTTCTGTGTGGCCTCATTGCCTTTTTTCTGAATTTCGGTGATGACATCTTCAACGTGCCGTTTCCCTTTCATGACGATCTCGGCGTCAAAACCGCCCGGCGCCACTGTGAGAAACGCGGCGTAAAATTCCATCGGATAATAGATTTTATACCAACCGAGACGGATTGCCGACATAACATAGGCCGCGGCATGCGCTTTCGGAAACATGTATTTGATTTTTTTACAGGAGGCAATATACCATTCGGGAACGCCGTGCGCCAGCATTTCTTTTTCGTATTCCGGCTTTAATCCGCGACCCTTGCGCACGTCTTCCATAATTTTGAAAGACATGCTGTTGTCAAGGTTATGCCGGATCAGATACAGCATGATGCCGTCACGTGTTCCTACCACCTGGGAAATATCGCATACATTATTTTTAATAAGATCCTGCGCGTTGCCGAGCCACACGTCGGTACCGTGCGTCAGGCCGGAAATCTGTAAAAGGTCGGCAAAGTTTTTCGGCTTCGCGTCGATCAGCACCTGCTGAATGAAATGCGTACCCATTTCGGGAAGGCCGTATGTACCGAGCTGACAACCCATAATATCATCGGGACGGATACCGAGTGGTTCGGTCGACTCAAAGAGTTTATAAACCGTTTTATCGTTCATTTTCACGTCCATGACGCTTGTATTCGTGTACTTCTCCAGCATCTTGTACTTGGTCGGCATATCGTGTCCGAGTTCGTCAAGTTTCAGAATCGTGTCGTGCAGATACGAGAACTGAAAGTGCGTCGTGATGATATTGGAGTTCGGGTCGTCCGCCGGGTGCTGTACCGGTGTGAAATCGTAAATTTCATACTCTTTCGGAACAACGATAATACCGCCGGGGTGCTGACCCGTTGTGCGCTTGATACCGACGCAACGCGAGATCATATGGTTGATCTCCGCTTCCGGAAGATTGATTCCCCTTTCTTCCGTATATTTTTTAATGTAACCGTATGCGGTTTTCGATGCCAGCGTACCGATGGTTCCGGCGCGGAAAACGTGCCCTTCGCCGAACAACTCTTCGGTATACTTGTGAACGCGTCCCTGTACATCGCCCGAAAAATTCAGGTCGATATCCGGCGACTTGTCACCGTAGAATCCGAGGAAGGTTTCAAACGGAATGTCGTGACCGTCGGAATACATCGGTTCGCCGCATACGGGACATTTTTTATCGGGCAGATCAAAACCGGAACCGACAGAACCGTCGAGGAAGAATTCGGAATGACGGCACTTCAGACAGCGGTAATGCGGCGGAAGCGGATTCACTTCAGAAATTCCCGACATCGTGGCGACAAAGGACGAGCCGACAGAGCCGCGGCTTCCGACAAGATAGCCGAGGCTTTCGCTGTATGCGACAAGACGGACGGCGATCATGTACAAAACGGCAAAGCCGTGGCCGATGATGGAATCCAGTTCTTTCTTCAGACGTTTCTCCACAACTTCGGGCAATTCGTCCCCGTAATAATCATGCGCGCGTTTCCAGCAGGAAGACTGCAGTTCTTCGGCCGCCCCCTCCATATTCGGTTCATAGCGCCCCTCCGGAATCGGGCGGAATTTTTCGCACATATCGGCAATTTTGTTCGGGTTCTCAATCACCACTTCCCGCGCCGTTTCGGCGCCGAGATAGTCAAATTCCGAAAGCATTTCGTCGGTCGTGCGGAGATAGATTCCCGTATCCTTATCCGCATCGGCGAATTTCTGACCGGCAAGCAAAATCTTACGATAAATCTCGTCTTCTTTATTCAGAAAATGGGCGTCGCAGGTGGCGCAGACCGGTTTACCGAGTTTTTTACCCAACGCCACGATGCGGCGATTGATCCGCTTAAGCGCTTCTTCGTCCGGCAGTCTTCCCGTATCGACAAGAAAACGGTTATTGCACAGCGGCTGAATTTCAAGATAGTCGTAAAAAGACGCAATTTCTTCTATATCGGCATCCGCCCGCTCGTCAAGAATGGCGCGGTAAAGTTCCCCTGCCTCGCATGCCGAACCGATAATGAGTCCGTCGCGATGCTGTTCGAGAAAGCTTTTCGGAATACGCGGAAACCGCTTGTAATATGAAAGATAACTGCCCGAAATCAATTTATACAGATTTTTCAGTCCGGTAAGATTGCGGGCAAAAATGATCATATGATAAGTCGGCAGTTTCAGAGGATCGGCCTTTTCGCTCATTGCCGACACCATCTCCGTAAAACTAGAGATCCCGTCTTCTTTCATGCGTTGCAACATGACAAGAAATATGGCCGCAAGCATAGCCGCGTCATCGCAGGCACGGTGATGATTGAAATCACCGAGCTTATAATACTCCGCAATGCTGTCGAGCGTATGTTTACGCAGATCGGTATTGAGGAAGCGGGAGAGCGCCACGGTATCGAGATATGTATTGGTAAACGCCATTCCCTGACGTTCGCAGGCCACGCGCAGAAAGCCGCAGTCGAAGTTGGCGTTATGCGCGACCAGAAGGCGGTCGCCGGCAAAGTCGAAGAAAGCGCGGAGGGCTTCGGCTTCTTTCGGCGCGTCTTTGACCATATCGTCGGTAATGTGCGTGATCTCCGTAATTTTTGCGGGAATCGGCATTTCGGGATTGACAAAGGTATTAAAACTGTCAACGATCTCCCCGCCGCGGATCATCACGGCGCCGATCTCCGTAATACGGCAACTGACGGCACTGAGACCCGTGGTTTCCAGGTCGAACAGTATGATCTCGTCGTCAAACTGCGGATAATTTTTGCCGTACATGGCACGTGCGGTATCGTTGACAAAGTAGGCCTCAATCCCGTACAGAATTTTGAGGTCGGCCTTCCGTTTCTCCACCGCCAGCATGACTTCGGGGAAAGCCTGTACGTTTCCGTGATCGGTAACGGCGATGGCCTTATGCCCCCACCGCATGGCGGTATCCACGACTTCCGCCGGCGTGATGATGCCGTCCATTGCGGACATGTTGGTATGCAGATGCAGTTCCACGCGCTTTTCTTCGGCATTGTCCATGCGATAGAAACGGCGGATCTTTACGGCGGCTTTCGGCGAACACTGTAATTCGCCCGTATACTTATCTTTATAAACGCTTCCCTTGACGGCCATGACGGAACCTACGGGGATTTTACGTACCGCGGTCAGCTCGTCCTTTTCACCGCTCTTTTTTAAAAAAATCGAGGACGAACCGTCATAAATGCCGATCGTGACCGTCAGGCGGTCGCCGCCGCGGCTCTCTTTTTCTTCGACCGAGAAAACTTCGCCGAGAAGCGTTACGGTGCCGCATGGTGCGTTAAGCGAAGAAATCGACGTTACATTTTCCACTGTAAAAGGCGCGCCGAAAATCTCTTCGGGCGAAGAAACGTCAAAGGCGGTATTACCGATAACGACGGTATCGTTTTCGCGTTCCGGCGCGGCGACGGTGCCTGTCATATTCGGCGTCCGCGGAGCGTTCCGGCGCATTTCTTCCGCTTCGGCCGCAAGGCGCTCCGCTTCCCGTTTCTCGGTATACGCGGCGTTTTTCTGCGCTTCCGCCGCGATATAGGCGGCCTGTTCCTCTTCATATGCTTTGCGACGCCGCGCGGTTTTTTCCGCGGCGTCCGCGCTCTCGCAAAGAAGAATCTCTTTTTTCACACCGAATCGGCTTTCAAGGATACGCGACAGAATATCCGCCGTGTTGGTGGTATGAACGAAATCAATACCGTCCTGCATGTACGCAAGTCCCACGGATATTCTGTTTTCATCCTCGGTATAAACAGCGTCTTCAAAGAATCCCCGCGTAATGGCGCCGCAACGGGCGGCTTCGTCCAGAACTTCGCTCATATATTCAACGCGGAACAAGGACGGCTCATAGTGCGGGAAAATACGGAAAGAAGCCGCGCCGTACGTCGCGCGTAATTCTTCCTCTGTCTCGGTAAGAAGCGCGGCGTCGCAATGCGCGGCAAAGCAGAAGTGCACCTCAATACGCAGAGGATCCTTTTTATAGCGAACCTTCATATCGGTTCCCGATAAAAGCATGTCCTTCTGACGGGCACTGGGGACAAATCTTTGAAATATATCAAAAAAGTTCTTTTCCTGCATCAGTGTGCAAATCCTTTAATTTCTTCAATCAATGTGGAAACCACTTCATCTGCCTTGATTTTTCTTATGATTTTTCCGTGTTTGAAGAGGAGTGCCTCGCCGACTCCGCCGGCAATGCCGATGTCGGCTTCGCGCGCCTCTCCGGGGCCGTTCACGGCGCACCCCATAAATGCAACTTTCAGAGGCACACTTCGCAGTCCCTCGGCGTCAAGCGCTTTTTCAAAGCGATTAAGAAGCGAAACAAGATCAATCTTTGTTCTTCCGCATGTCGGACAGGAAATGATATCCATGCCCGGTTTTTCGTTCAGACGAAGCGCCGAAAGAACAGCGCGTGCGGCATATATTTCCTCAACGGGATCGGCCGTCAGCGATACGCGTATCGTGTCGCCCGTCCCCTCGGCCAGCAATGTGCCGATGCCGACGGCACTCTTCACGGTTCCCTGCGTAATGCCGCCCGCTTCGGTAACGCCGAGATGCAACGGATACGTGGTTTTTGCGGCCAGAATACGGTTGGCCGCAATCATCTCCGGCACGCCCGAAGCCTTGACCGACAGTACAATATCGTGAAAATCAAATTCTTCAAGAAGCGACGCGTGATAAAGCGCGCTCTCCGCCAATGCTTCCGCAGTCGGCGAACCGTATTTTTCAAGAATAACCTTTTCGAGAGAGCCGCTGTTTACGCCGATGCGGATCGGAATCCCCGCGCTTTTGGCCGCCGAAACCACCGCGCGGATTTTTTCCTTATCCCCTATATTACCGGGATTCAGCCGGATCTTATCCGCCCCCGCCTCTATAGCCGCAAGAGCGATACGGTAATCAAAATGTATATCGGCCACCAGCGGAATACCGGGATTTTCTTTTTTCAGAAAACGGAAAGTGTCGGCGGCCTCTATATCGGGAACCGCCAGACGCACAATATCGCACCCTGCTTCTTTCAGGCGCAGGATCTGTGAAAGCGTCGCCTTTTTATCATGGGTATCGGTGTTGGTCATGGATTGCACGCTTATCGGCGCATTGCCGCCGATCATAAGATCGCCCACGCGAACCGCATGGCTTTTCCGTCTTTCAGTAATGGCTGTCATAACGTCCTCCGTCAGAAAAGTCCCGTAATATCTTTCGCCGTCACCACAAGCATCAGCAGTAACAGGATCATAAGACCGATCCCGTGTATCATACCCTCTATCTTCTGCGGGACGGGTTTCCGCGTTATCATTTCCCAAAGTATGAACACAAGGCGTCCGCCGTCCATGGCGGGAATCGGCAACCAGTTGACAATGCCGACGTTCATGGAAATCAGAATGGCCAGATAAAGCAGATTTCTGTAGTTCCCGCTTGCGGCCACATTCGTGATCTCGGACGTAATACCGAGGGGTCCCGAAATCGCTCCGGCGCCGATACGCCCCGTAAGCAGATCGCCGAATCCGTCCCAGATCATACGAACGGTCAGAATACTGTAATAAAACGAATGTTTCAGCGTGCCGAAAAAGGTGTGACGATCCGCATAAAAGATCATATCCGGCGTGCCGAACAGAACGCCTTCGCTTTCCTCGGTCGGAAAGGATACGGGAAACGTCAGTTTCTCGCCGTCGCGGATTACCGTAATGTCAATCGTGCGGTAGCCGTCATGCATAACATAGTATACGGTTTCATAAGCAATATGCACGCGTTTATGATTCACGGCCACGATCGTATCGCCGACCATAAGTCCGCTGTCTTTACTGGAGGTTTCGTATTTATCCTGAAATCCCGCGACGGTATTCGTTGTCATCGTCATGCCCGAAACCAGAACAACCGTCAATAAAATCCCCGTCAGCAGATTCATAAATGCCCCGGCGGCGACGATAATGAAGCGTTGCCATGCCGGCTTTTTGGACAGCGCGTTCGGATCGTCCGCCTCTTCGTCCTCGCCGACCATGCTGACAAAGCCGCCGAAAGGAAGCATACGGAGAGAATACGCAATCCCCGTTTTTTTCGATGTATAAGAAATCAACGTAGGCCCCATGCCGATCGCAAATTCTTTTATCGTAACGCGAAACAGGCGCGCAGTGAGATAGTGGCCGAGTTCATGAACAAAAATAATGGTGCCGAATATCAAAACGGCGATAAGGATATAGAGTGCTTTCATTTCCGCTCCTTAAATCTTTCAATAAACCGGACAGCCGTATTTCGTGCTTCGCGGTCAAAGGACAGTATCTCCTCCAAAGAATTCGCCGTTTTTGCCTGTCCGCGCAAATTTTCCGTCGTCTCGCACACGCAGTCTGCTATTTCGAGGAACGATATGTCCTCCGAGAGAAACGCCCGTACCGCTTCTTCGTTCGCCGCATTGACCACTGCGGGAACGGCGCCGCCGTCGCGTATAGCGGAATATGCGAGCGGCAAAAGAGGAAAGCTTTCCCCGTCGGGCGGAAGAAACGTCAAACGACCGACGCGGAACAGGTCGAGCGGTTCCGTAACGCCAACCGTGCGGTAAGGATATGACACCGCATACTGTACGCAGGCGCGCATATCCGGTACGGACAATTCCGCAATGACGGTGTTATCAATATATTCCACCGCCGAATGAATTATACTTTCGCGGTGAACGATCACTTCTATCTGTTCGGGGGCAACATGGAAAAGATGAACCGCTTCGATCACTTCAAAACCTTTGTTCATTAAAGTGGCGCTGTCCACCGTGATCTTTTCGCCCATTTTCCACGTAGGGTGACGAAGCGTATCGTTTTTCGTGACGGCTGCCAAAGCGCGCCGGTCACGGCCGTAAAACGGACCGCCGGAAGCGGTCAGCAGGATTTTCTTGACTTCCGAGCTTCTGCCGGATTTTAAGCACTGAAAAATCGCGCTGTGTTCGCTGTCGACGGGTATCATTTCCGCGTGATTTTCACAAATTGCCGCATTGACAAGCGCACCGGCAATCACAAGCGATTCCTTGTTTGCCAAGGCCAAACGTTTACCGGTCTTGGCAACCTCCAACGTCGGAATGAGCCCGGCTTCACCGAGAATGGCATTGATATACGTATCCGCCGCGGAATCGGCTATTCCGTAAAGAAGACCGCTGTCTCCTGCAAGTACACGGGTGCCGGTGTCGGCAACGGCAATCTGCAAAGCAGCGGCGGCTTCGGTATCGGTAACACAGCAAAGGCGCGGTCTGAAACGGCGTACCTGTTGCTCCAGCAACGCCGTATTGCGGCGCGCGGCGATCATATCCACGCGTATTCCCTCTTTTTCGGCGACGTCAAGCGCCTGAAGTCCCACAGAGCCGGTCGAGCCGAGCACGGCGATCACGGGAGACGTCGTCGCGCCGTTACGCATGTCCGTCATGACGGAAAGATGAGCAGCGCGCCGCCGCCGGGGATCAGAGAGAACAGCAGGACCGTTGTGGTAACCGCCAGTATGGAGTCAAAGCGGTCAAGGATACCGCCGTGCCCCGGCAGAATATTTCCGTAATCCTTAATGCCGTATTCCCTTTTGATAAGCGAGGCAATCAGATCGCCGATCTGGGAAATGATTGATCCGACAAAGCCCATCAGAAGAAACATCGGATAGTTCGGTTCATAATCCGCAAAGAAATGAATGACGAGCGCCACAACAAGACAGCCTACGAGCGCGCCGAATATTCCGCCGACAGCGCCCTCAACCGATTTTTTCGGACTGACTTCCGGGATAAGACGATGGCGACCGCAAAAGGAACCGACAAGGTACGCAAACACATCGGTGACCCATGCAATGACAAATACCAGTACAAAAAGATATACGCCGCCGTTGAGCAGAACCCCGTCAATCGGGTGACGGCGCAAAAGAACGATCGTTGTAAAAGAAGTGGCAATGTAAAAAAGTCCGACTACCGCAAGCGTCACATTCCCGAAAGAAATGCCCTCTTTGGAGAGAGTGCTTTCCCCGCCCTCCTCGGTCGCCACATCGGCATGCGAAAAGATGGAACGTTTGCTGTGTGAGAAAACCGCCACGCCAAAAAGATAAAGCATATATCCGAAAATAACGCCGCAGGATATAGCAAAATAGTCCAGCATATCCTTGGCAAAATGTGCGCCGACCGGCATAATGGACGCAATGATATAGGCCGGTATCACAATAAAGGGTCGGCTGTCGAGCCGCACACAACGAAAGAATTCAAAAACGGCGCATGCGGCAAAAAGTCCCATAGCCACCGGCATAACGATAGTGCCGGAAAGCGCAAGGATCAATATGCTGCAGGAAAGAATCACCGCGGATGTAAGTATTCTGGTTTTCATAGGTACTCCTTATAAAATGGGGGCGGGATTCCGTACGGAATATTCAGTGTCCGTAGCGGCGATCCCGTTTCATAAAGGCGCGGACGATGCCATCCACTTCTTCGCCCGTAAGTTCCGGCCAAAGCGTTTCGGTAAAAAAGTACTCCGCATAGGCCGACTGCCACAGAAGAAAATTGGAAATGCGGTATTCCCCGCCCGTGCGCACGACAATATCGGGATCGGGCGAGTCTTTCGTATAAAGATGCGACGATATATCGTCCTTGTCTATATGCGTCTTTCCTTCTTCCATCAGACGATTTACGGCGTTCACGATCTCGTCCCGTCCGCCGTAATTCAAAGCGATGTTCAGCGTTAAAGGATAATCGGCGGTTTCCTTTTCCAGCATTTCCGCTTTTTCGCGCATGGCGGCCGGATATGCTTTCTTGTCGCCGAGAAAGACCAGTTTTATCTTTTTTTCGTGGCAGGTATTCTTCGCTTTTTCCATATATTCGGTGAAAATATTCATGAGCGCCGACACTTCGTCGTCGGATCGGTTCCAGTTTTCCGTCGAAAATGCGTAGACGGTCACCGTGTCAATACCTATATCCCGGCAGTGTTCGGCAATACGGGTGAAATTTTTGGCACCCTCGCTGTGCCCGTAAGCTGCGGGAAGTCCGCGTTTTTTGGCATAGCGGCGATTGCCGTCCATGATAAAAGCGATATGGCGCACTTTTTCCCGTACTTCGGACGGTACAAGAGGCGTAGTATTATCACCCGACACATTTTTCTTTTTACGGAAAAACATCATCAGATCTCCATAATATCCTTATCTTTTTCGGCGGCGATCTTATCTATTTCCTTAATATATTTATCGGTAAGATCCTGAATCGACTTGTCGCCGGCCTTTGCCTCGTCTTCGGTCATTTCGGATTTCTTTTTCATATCCTTTACTTTATCGCAGGCTTCGCGGCGGATATTGCGCACGGCGACCTTTGCTTCTTCGCCCATTTTGGCCACCTGTTTACACATATCTTTGCGGCGGTCTTCGGTGAGCGGCGGGAATACCATGCGGATCATACGGCCGTCATTCATAGGCGTGATGCCGACGTCGGACGCGAGAATCGCTTTTTCAATGGATTTCAGCGTCGAAGAATCCCACGGCTGAATAATAAGCGTACGTGCGTCGGCGGTTTTGACCTCCGCCATCTGCGTAACGGGGGTCGGCGTGCCGTAATAGTCGACGGCGACTTTATTCAGAACGTCGGCGGTTGCCTTTCCGGCACGGAGCGAAGAGAGGGCGTATTTATAGGAATCAATGGTCTTTCCCATTTTGGCTTCATATTCTTTCAGTTCGATTTTCATATAATTCTCCTTAATTTATAGTGTTCTTGAATTTATAATGCTCTATCGGAATCAATCTTTGATCATCGTACCGATTTCTTCACCCATAACGGCGCGGTAGATGTTTTCGGGATCGTTAAGGCCGAATGCCAGAATCGGCATGTGGTTATCCATCGAGAAAGAAGTGGCCGTGGAATCCAGGGCGGCAAGGCCGCGGTAAAGGATTTCCTTATAGGCAATGGAATCCAGTTTATACGCCGTAGGATCAAGGCGCGGGTCTGCCGTGTAGATGCCGTCGATATTCTTGGCCATCAGCACAATATCCGCATTGATTTCCGCGGCACGGAGAACCGCGGCGGTATCGGTCGAGAAAAACGGGATTCCGAGGCCGCAGGCGAAAATGACGACGCGCCCCTTTTCCAGATGATGAAGCGCACGGTTGCGGATATACGGCTCGGCGAACTGGTGCATGTCAATGGCCGTCATAACGCGGGTATCTATTCCCTCGCGGATAAAGGCGTCCTGCAACGCCAACGCGTTAATGGTAGTGGCCAGCATGCCCATGTAATCTGCGCGGGTGGGATCCATATTTTTCCCCTGCCGGCCGCGCCAGATATTGCCCGCACCGACAATGACGCCGATCTGTACGCCGTCTTCAAGACAACGGTGCAGAACTTCGGCAATCTTGTGAATAAACGCTTCGTCCACGATTTCGGAACCGCCGGCGGCGATTGCTTCGCCCGACAGCTTCAAAAGGATACGTTTGTATTTGGGTGTTCGTTGTTCCGTCATGGTTTCGGTTCTCCTGAAAATATATAAATTTAAATGAAAACAATTGTAGGCGCGATGAAAAAGCGGTCAGCGGAGCGCGTCGATGGCGCGGCGTCTGTCGTCCGCATGGAAGACCGACGACCCTGCCACGAGAATATCCGCACCGGCCGAACGGACGGCCGCCGCATTTTCCGGATTGATGCCGCCGTCGGCGGAAATATAAAGGAAGAGTCCGCGCCGCTCCGCTTCCGCGCGGAGTTTACGGATTTTTTCCAACGTTTCGGGAATCAGCTTCTGTCCGCCGTATCCCGGCTCAACCGTCATAACCAGAACGAGATTACACTTGTCGAGATAGGGATAAATGCTTTCGACAGGCGTACCGGGACGGATAGAAATACCCGCCAGTTTTCCGTTCAGAAGAATGGTGTCGAGCGCAACGGTAATGTCGCGGCAGGCTTCCGCATGTACGGTAATGAGATCGGCGCCCGCTTCGGCAAACCGGGCGATATAACGTTCCGGCTCATCTATCATCAGATGTACGTCGAAAAGCAGTTTGGATTTATCGCGCAATGCCGCAATGATCGGCATGCCGAACGTAATATTCGGCACAAAAAGGCCGTCCATCACGTCGAGGTGCAAAAGATCGGCGCCCGCGTTTTCAATATCGCGGACTTCTTCCCCCATGCGCGAGAAGTCGCAGGCAAGTAACGATGGTGCTATTCTTATCATATAGTATCCTGTCCCGGGCCATAGCCCGAAATTCATGTATTTCCGACGGCGGATCCGTGTCACGGAATGACTTTCGTCATATCCTGTAAAGAGCAGAAAATACCGGCCGTTTGATTCTTTATCCTTCATATCTTTTTCTGCCGCAGGAATGAAAAAACAAATGACGTGCCGTAAATCGCGGCGGCAAAAGATATTTTATATAGACGCGGTGCGGAGTTTTCCGCTCCGCGTCACTGTTTTTTTACGATTGTTTATAAAGCAGGACGACGGCCGAAGCGGCAATTCCTTCTTTCCGCCCGGTAAAACCGAGTCCCTCCTCGGTTGTCGCCTTGATACTGACCGCGGAAATATCCGTTTTGAGACATGCCGCAACAGATTCCCGCATCGCCTGTATGTACGGCGCGATCTTCGGCGCTTCGGCGATGACGGTCATATCCGCATTGACGAACGCATACCCCGCCTTTCCGATCAGCGCGCAGACATGTGTGAGAAGTACCGTGCTCCGGATACCCGCATAACGCGGATCATTATCCGGAAAATGCCGCCCGATGTCGCCGAGCGCCGCCGCGCCGAGAAGCGCGTCGCAAAGCGCATGAATCAGAACATCGGCGTCGGAATGACCGAGGAGCCCCTTTTCACAGGGGATCTCCACACCGCCGAGATAAAGTTTGCGGTCGGGCACAAGGCGATGAACGTCATATCCCTGTCCGATACGGTAATTAAAGTCCGTCATGCGCGATTCTCTCTTTCAGTATGGCTTCCGCACGATAAAAATCGCGCTCCGTTGTGATTTTCAGATTTTCGTCGCCGCAATCCACGATCTTTACGCGTTGGCCGATATATTCCATCAGCATATTGTCGTCGGTCACGTCAATATTGTCTTTTTCCGCCGTATAAACCGCGGCGCGATACAGATCGCAGGAAAAAATCTGCGGTGTGGCGGCATGAAAAACGCGATCCCGCGGAATCGTTTTTTCCACAAAACCGTCTTCCGTTACGGATTTCAAAGTGTCGGTGACGGGAAAAACGGCTGTCGCCGCGCCGTAAGCATAGGCCGCCGTAGCCACGGCGGAAATATCCTCGGCGCGAATAAGGCAACGCGCCGCGTCATGAATTGCCACATACGACGCTTTTTTATTTATAGCCATGAATCCGCGGAGAGCGGAGGCCTTACGCGTTTCACCGCCCGCAACGACGGTCGATAACTTTTTTATGCCGTATTGCTCCGCAAGGCTTCTCACACAATCAATCTCGTCTGCACAGGAAACCACAACCGTTTCCTTTATCTGCGGGCAGTCGTCAAAAGCGCGAAGCGTGTGTGCCAATACGGGAACGCCGCAAAGCATACGGAACTGCTTTTTTACGCCGTCCGGACTTTGCATACGCGTACCGCAACCGCCGGCAAGCACTACCGCCGTGGTAAACGGCGCGCTTTTCGGGAATACGGCGCGGAAAATACCGCCCGCAATTTCGGAAAATCCCATACTTCCTCCGAATAACCGATTATTTTCGATGATATACGAAATGCGCAATGACCGTGCGATACCGCCCTTGTTCTTTATCGGGAGCGGTAATCACCACGCCGTCTCCGGAAAGGAGGTAACCGGCGTCGGTCTTGTCGGCGTCGGCTCGTAACAGGATCTCGCCCGATGAAAAGACCAGCAACTCACCGTCCCGGAATGTCAGGGATCCGCCGCGGCCGATTACATCATCATTATCGCCGTTGCGCTCCGTAACATAGCGGATTGCCTGCCCGTGCAGTTCACGCGCCATGGCGATACGGTACTTCGGCGTTCCGGGGCGACGTCCGAACGGAAACAAGCGGGACAAAAACATGGAGAGCCTCTCATGACAAATCTCGGACAACGCCGCACGTCCGACGCTCGCCTGTACAGACGATCTGTTGCCATCGGGGCGCGCCGTTCCGGCACTTCTGCGCAACACGCATTGCATATAGTATACCACATTCTTTCCGAAAAGTGAAGACTAAAATCCGATATTTTCCGATATTTTTTCAAATATAATAAGAATTATTTATTTCAGCAGTATATATTACTATAACTGCATAACTGTTTTTAAATTTTTTATAAACAATTTTTATTTCCGGCTTCTGTTTCCTGTTTGTCCGCTATCCCACTGTACTGTATGCAAATTCGGAGCCGCAGGGCGGCGATCGCTTCCGGCAGGGTTCGCGGGAATATCCGCTCCGCCTATTACGGCAACCGTCATGTCCACATAAACGGCGATATGGTAAAAATGTATGCTTCGCTTTACTTTTTCCGCAGATTCCCGTGTTTTGCCGTATCGGAACCGCTTTTTTCTACCATAATATTCTATAGAAAGTTGTCTATAATGTCGGTCTGCAAAAAAATATTTTGTTCAAAATGCCAAAAATTCAGTTTTTTTTCAAAACTACTTGCTTTTTTCTTCGGCATACATTATAATAGCAGTAAAGTGGAGCAAAGTGGGGGAAAGTGTACATCCGAAACGCTGTTTCCCACAAGAATGTCTCAGGCGGTCAAAAATCACCGTGAATCAGCCTGTACGGCGGAAAGGAACGAAAAGTCATGGACTTCTATGGCGAATACCATCACAGTATTGATTCCAAAAAGCGGCTTTTCATTCCCGCCAAATTCCGCGAAGAACTGGGGGACGTCTTTTATGTCACCCGTAAACTGGAAAAAGCGCTGATTATCTATTCCGCAGAAGGCTGGAAAGAACTGAAAGACAAGCTTCACGAACAACCCGATTCCGTTGTCGGAAAAATCAAGCAATTCATCTTCCCTAAAACAATCGACGCGTCTCCCGATGCCAACGGCCGTATCGTTCTCACCCAGTTTCTTATCGACTATGCGGGTTTGTCCAAGAATGTGGTCGTGGCCGGTGTCGGCGATCATGTGGAGATCTGGTCGGAAGATCGCTGGAACGAGAAAGAAAAGACAATGGACGAGCAGGAACTCACCGACATTCTGAAGGAGCTTGGACTGTAATGAGTGAAATTCACTTCTCTCATGTATCTGTTCTGCTTCATGAATGTATAAACGGACTTTCCGTGCGGGACGGTTTCACCTATGTGGACTGCACCACCGGCGGCGGCGGTCATTCTCTCGAAATTGCAAAACTTCTCGGCCCTGCGTCACGGCTTATCTGCATTGACCGCGACGAAGACGCGCTGGCTGCCGCAAAAGAAAGACTGAAAGACTATTCCGAAAAGATCACGTTTATTCACAGCAATTTTTCGGAACTTGGTTCCCTCCTCGACGAACTTCGTATAGAAAATCTCGGCGGCGTGCTGATGGATCTCGGCTGTTCTTCTTTTCAGCTTGACACTCCGGAACGCGGTTTCGCCTATAATCATGATGCACCGCTCGATATGCGTATGGACAAGACCTCTCCCCTTACCGCCTATCAGGTGGTAAATACCTACAGCGGTTCGGAACTGAAACGGATCCTCTTCCAGTACGGCGAAGAAAAATTCGCGCCCCGCATTGCCGCACGCATTGTGGAAGAACGTTCAAAAAGCCCGATCCGCACCACATTTACGCTTTCCGAAATTATCAAATCCGCTATACCGAAAACAGCGCGCGACGGCGGTTCTCATCCCGCAAAACGCAGTTTTCAGGCCATCCGCATCGAAGTCAACGGCGAACTTTCCGCAATCGCTCCCGCCATCCGCGCGGCCGCCGCTCACATGGCGCCGACGGGTCGCATTGCCGCCATTTCCTTTCATTCACTTGAAGACCGCATTGTAAAAGATACTTATAAAGACCTTGCTTCCGGTTGCACCTGTCCGCGCGACTTTCCTGTCTGCGTATGCGGCAAGAAACCGGTTCTCGCGCCTGTCAATAAAAAACCGATCCTCCCGTCGGAGGAAGAACTTGAGAACAATCCCCGTTCCCGCAGCGCGAAACTGCGGATCGCGGAAAAACTATAACAAAGGATTTAAAGAAGGAGAAAAAGATGACTACCGCTGAAACCATGCCGAAAAATGCTTCCAATATCAATATGCTGTATTCCCGCTTGCGCGCGCGCTATTGCCCCGACGGTGACGTTACTTTGGGCGAACGCATGATGCAGGCTTCGACGCGCATGAAAACCGTCAGCACGTCTTCTTTCTCCGAAAACGATACTGCCGCCTGCGACGCGTCCTATACCGCAACGGCCGCCCGTCCCACCGACCGCAATATTCTTCTGCGCAATTTCTGCGCCATTCTTCTCTCTTGCGCCGTCCTCGTGTGCCTCGCCTACTCTTTCTTCCGCATGATCGGCAGCAAAAACAACGGCGAAGTATCCGAAAACGCTTCTTACGCCGTTACCGCCATTGATGAGCGGAAAGCGGAAAACTACAAACTTAACGCAGACGCCGACAGCGACGTTGCCGCCATCGGCGCTTCATACGACGCTTTCCGTACGGCTTTTGAAAAATAAGCAAGTATATTCCGAATGAAAATTCAATAGAATGTAGCGATGGGTCGCTGACCCGTCGCTACTTTTATTTTTTTCGGAGATTGCTGTGAAACGAATATTTTATCACCCTGTCCCCGTGCGGGAAGATCCCCGGTATACCGCTGTAAAACGCAGCCGTATTCTGGCCGCCGTATTTTCGATTGTCCTCGTTGCCGTTCTCTGCCGTATTTTTTCTTTACAGGTATTCGGTTATAAGTATTATCAGGATAAAGTCATAAATCAGATTACCGCCGGCTCCGCGCTGAAAGCGCCGCGCGGTAATATATACGACAAAAACGGTCTGCTTCTTGCCACGGATAAAACCGTATATCGTATCGCCATATCTCCCGTGGATATTGCCACGCGCGAAAGAAAAGACAAAAAGGACTACGGCCGCGTCATTGCCGACGGCATAGCGCCCCTTCTTTCGCTTGACGCCGAAAAAATATATCAGAAAACCAAAAAAACCACGCATATGGACGAAACGCTGAAACCGAAAGCAACGGAAGAAGAAAAAAATGCCGTTCTCCGCTTTGTGGAAGAAAACGGACTGACGGGTATGGTACGTGCCGAAGCCACAACGTCGCGCTATTATCCGTACGGCAGTTTCGCCGCGCATGTGATCGGTTTTACGGGAAGCGATAATCAAGGACTTTTCGGCATCGAATCTTCCTATGACAGTCTCCTTACGGGAAAAGACGGTCAATACATTACCGCGCGTGACGCAACAAGTAAAGTACTTGAAAACGGTTATTCCGGTCATACCGATCCCATTCCCGGCATGTCTGTCACCACGACGATCGACGCCTACATTCAGCGCGAACTGGAACATCAGCTTGAACGCGCCATGATGAACGCCGACGCCAAAAACCGCGTGACCGGAATCGTGATGAACGTGAACGACGGTTCCATTCTCGCTATGGCGACGCTTCCCTCCTACGATCTGAACGCGCCGTACACGCTGAACGAAATGTTTCAAAACAAACTGGACAGTTCTTCCTACGATCAGAACAGCGCCGAATACCGTCAATACAAAAGCGAACTTTTATACGAAATGTGGAACAATAAAGCCATAAGCGAACTTTACGAGCCCGGCTCCACATTCAAGATCGTCACCTGCGCGGCCGCTCTCGATCTCGGCGTTGTCAAAACCACGGAACTTTTCCATTGTCCCGGTTACTACCGCGTCGGCGGGTACAACATCTCCTGCCATAAACGCGGCGGGCACGGTACGCTGACGTTTGCCGAAGGTCTTCAGCAATCATGCAACCCCGTTATGATGCAGGTTGCCGAACGCATAGGGAGCGAACGCTTCTATGAATACTACACGTCTTTCGGTTATCTGAAAA
>CAJLXA010000030.1 GCA_905210485.1 uncultured Eubacteriales bacterium
CGATTGGCTTCAAGGTTTTTTTATGTCTAAAATAGCCTGTTATTACTGAGCTGAGAGCCATGAAAAGGAGTTTTTTATGAGTAAGATTCAATGCTGGTGTCGTGCTAATGCTATGCTGGCTATTTCACTATTGGCCGCAGTTGTAACGGCATTCTTTGTTCCGCCCGATAGGGACTACTTGGGTTATTACGACCTTAAAACGCTTTCCTGCCTGTTTACGACGCTTGCCGTTATCTGCGCGCTGAGAAACATCCGCTTTTTCACGATTCTTGCGCGGGCAATCGTCCGGCGGGCGAAAAATGCGAGACTGTGCGTGCTGACGCTTGTTTATATTACGTTTATCGGTTCCATGTTGCTTGCCAACGATATGGCGCTTCTGACATTCCTGCCGCTGGGGTATTTTGCCCTGACCGCCACGAATAAGGAAAAATACATGGCGTTTACTTTTATCATGCAGAATATAGCGGCCAACCTCGGCGGTATGCTGACGCCTTTCGGCAATCCGCAGAATCTGTATCTGTATTCCCGATTTGCGATCCCGACTTCCGAATTCATGGGTATCATGCTGTTTCCGTTCTGCCTTTCGATAGCGGCGGTGACGGCGCTTGTTCTGATCGTTGTCCGGCCGGAACCGCTCAGCGTGCCGGAAGAGCACTATCCTTTGAATAAACCGCGCGCCGTGGTATATACCGTCCTTTTTCTTCTTGCCATCGCTTCGGTTTTTCGGGTCGTGCCGTATCTTATATCGCTCGGTATCATCTTTGTTTGTCTGCTTTTTCTTGACAGGCGCGCGCTTCTGAAAGTGGATTATGCGTTGCTTCTGACCTTTACCGCCTTTTTCATCTTTTCGGGGAATATGGCGCGCATTCCCGCTGTGCGTGAGATACTGTCGGCGCTCCTTATGAAGAACACTATGCTGGTGTCGGCGCTGTCCTGCCAGCTGATAAGCAATGTGCCGACGGCCATTCTGCTTTCGTCTTTCACCGCCGATTACCGCGGGCTTCTGCTGGGGGTCAACATCGGTGGCGTGGGGACGCTGATCTCGTCGCTCGCGTCGCTCATTACGTTTCGTCAGTATGCGACGGTCGCGCCCGGAAAGACAAAATCCTATCTTCTTTTGTTCGCTCTGATAAACCTTTTCTTTCTTGCATTGCTTTTATCGGCTGAAAGCCTTTATCTCCGTATTTTCGGATAAAGAAATAAAAAAGTAAATTACGGTTTACAAAAATACATATAAAAACAGGCGACGAGCAAACTGCTCATCGCCTGTTTTGTCATTCTGTAAAAACGGGAAAGCGCGGGGAATACGCCGGAATTATAATCCGAGTTTACGGAGATAGTCGCGGGAAATCTTGGCACATTCCATTTCGGAGAGGCCGTTCGAGGGTTTATCCTGTTCGACGATCAGCGTTTCCACGCCGCATTCTTCGCAGGCTTCGAGAATCTTCTTCATATCCTGTCTGCCTTCGCCGAGCGGGAGAAGTTTGAATTCGTTATCCGCCTGGGAGGGAACATTCATCGGGTTGCCGTCCTTGTCGATAAGATCGTAGGCCGGGCCGCCGCCGAGCTGTTTGCAGTCGAAGTCCTTCAGGTGAATGACGGGCATAAGACCCTTGAATTCATGAATCTTGGTAACAGGGTCGATGCCGGCATAGTGAACCCAGCAGGTGTCCAGTTCGGGGAAGATCAGGTCGAGGCCGACGTCGTCGAAGATATAGTCGTGCAGGTACTTGCCGTCCTTTTTCTTGAATTCAAAATCGTGGTTATGGTAACCGAGTTTCATGCCGTTTTCTTTCAGCGCTTTACCGATTTTCTTCATAAGCGCAACGGATTCCGGCCATTTATCGGTGTTGGCAAGTTCCTGGAACCACGGAATGATGGAATATTTGACGCCGAAACCTTTGAGGTAGTCGATGCCGGCCTGCACATCGTCTTTGTAAAAGTCGAGTCCCTGATGAACCGAGACGCATTTGAGGTCGTACTTTGCGAGGATTTCTTTCAGTTCTTCGGAGGTTTTGCCGTAATATCCGGCAAATTCCACATAGTCATAACCCATTTCTTTCAGTTTTTTCAGGGTGCCTTCGAAATCTTCTGCCAAAGCGTTGCGAACGCCGTAAAGCTGAATACCGACATTGAACTTTTTCATCATAAAAGTCTCCTATTTTTGTTAATTTTTTGTTAACACGATGGTGTTTTTTGCTATCAATACTTTACCATAACCAAACGGAAAATGCAAGCACTTTCGCAAAATTTTTTAATTTTCGGCTATCCTTTTGGCAATTGTAGAATTTTTCCTCTCGAAGAGGCGTTTTTTCTCATAGGAAGCGGGTTATAAAGCGAAGTTTTGACCGGAATTACTATATGTTTGTATAAAAAAACAATTTGTTTGTGAAAAACAACGTAAGTTCCACCAATTTCCATTGACATATTTAGATATATATGCTAAAATACGGTTGTCGTATAATAATGTACTATTTATGCTATGATCCGGCAGGTCTATACAAAAATCTGTACAAAAAAACGTTATGCGACTGCGGTGACCGGCGTGACGCCGGAACCGCGCTGAATCTGTTTACAAAAATAATACCCAAATTCTATCTTGATTTTAAATTTCGGAGGAAAAAACATGCAAAAGAAATCCCGTATCATCGCCCTGTTTCTTCTGTGCTTTGTGTGCCTTTCCGTATGCTTTGCGGTCAGCGCTTCGGCAGAGAACGAACGGGTAACCGGCAACGTCTCTATGAATTGGAGCGGCGGTTTTGTTCATGCGACAAATGATCAAAAACGACCGACCAATGAAAATGCCGCGTTTCATCTTTCGGATCCGATCACCGTCACAAAGGCGGGAACCACGGTAAAAGTTTGGCTTGTGGGGAACTATTCCTCGGCGAGCATATGCTATGTTTCTGTCTGGACAAAGGAAAATTTCAACGGCAGTGAAACGGCCGACGGCTATAAAACGCTGACCTTTGTCGAAGACGACAAGATTATGAGCGCGCAAAGTTCCGATTATTATGCGGAAAGAAATTTCAGCATGACTTCCGAAACGCGCACCGTGAACGGCACGTCTGTCAGCGGTCACCTGCTTACTTATACGACGCGTAAAGACGGAGAGATTCTTCGTTTTACGGGTTATAAGGATACGGCAACCACGGCTTTGATGAATGAACTTTCCCCTACGGCGACCTATACGCTTCCGGCAGGGGAAACGACAAGAAGCGCCCCCGTTTACGCGGGCGTTACCGCGCCGAGCGCCGAAGAACTTATGTATCTCGGTATTGACCGTACTGCGGAAAATGCGCTGTCGGATACACAGAAATCGGCTCTTTCCGGAGCGCTTACCTCGTATTATACGAAAAACGGCGATCTTACGCAGACGGTATACGATACGTTCGCGAAAACCGCCGGCGCGATGGATTATGCCGGACTTCAGGCGCGCGTTACCGGTAACAACCCCGGTATCCGGTCGCTTTATATTGTTTCCGAAAGCACAATTTCGGAAATTGCCGACCGTAACCGCGTGACTTACGGTGCGTTGATGGGACTCGGTCTCTATAATAATGTAGATTTCCGTTATCTCTCCGATCTTACGGTATCTTACAGCGAAGAAAGAAATACCTATGTCGCCGATACGGGGAATACGTCCGCGGTAGTTGTTTATGACAGCGACGGCGGCACCGCTTCCAACCGGTATGTAGGATACGACGAGAACGGCAATCTGAAATTTGCCTACACGACGATGTACAGCGACGGCTACATGAACTACGAAAGCTATACCGAACTCGGTCTGGTCTATCGCGGATTTCTTGTGCTGAATTATGACGGGGAAGACTATTTCTTCTACTATGACGCCGTAGGCGAACTGTTCGGCGATGAATCCTCCACTTACGGCCGCAGTGCCACGGTCAGCGACCTTTATCATTATTTTGCAACGGAAAAAGACGAAGCGGGCAACTACAAATACAAGACTTCTCCGCTTTTTGTCAACGTACTGCGTAATTCCACGAAAAACGTCTTCACAATCACGGCGGCGGAAAACGTTCCCGGCGTGACCCTGACGGACGGCGTGACGTATATTGCCGCCGACGCGGAAAAGGGAACGCTTGACACATGGCTTATCACCATCGGAAACAACGGCGCATACATAGAATTTACGGTGGAAAATGCCCGTGAGGGATTTTATAATCTCGGTTTTGTCGGCAATACGCTCGGCAGTACCGTACAAACGCTCCTTCTGCAAAATGTGACGTCCGGCGGCGCCTTCAGCGGCTACCAGAGCGAAGCGCGCCCGTATAATCCGTATAACAATGTCACAAAAGCCGCACGCACGGCGGCGCAGAAGCAGTATACGGATAACTTTGCATCTTATTTCACGGATAAAGGGTATACCGAAACGACGCTTGCCGCGCTTCGGTCGAATACCGACGCTTACCGCGTTCTCGAAGCATACGGGGAAACCTTTACGGACGAGACGTCGGTATATCTGTACGAGGGAACCAATACATTGCGTTTGTGGTGCGCGTTCCAGAATCAGAGCGATTATGCCACGGCTCTCGGTATCCGGTCGATCACGTTGACGATTGCGGATAAAGATACCGCGTATGAAGCCGCGGCCGATACCGACAATCATACGACGATTACGGCGAGAGACGCCAAGGCGTGGATCGGCGACGATAAAGTGACGGACGGCCAGAACCTTGCGGCCGATCTTACCGGCGCTACAACGATGGCGACAATCGGTAACCAGACCGGACTTATGATCCGCAAGAGCGGATACGCGCAGTCCTCTCCGAACAGCGTTTACTATTCTTTCACTGTTCCGAAAAACGGTACATACCGTCTCGGTACATTGTATTCCGCTGACGGTGCGGGTCTTGTGACCGTGTATAAAGGCACGGTGGCGAACGGGCTTACAGAAGTCGGAAGCATGGCAACGACGGCATACGGCAAAGGCCCGTCGACCGGCGTATCGTATAAGTATCTCGGTCAGATAAGCCTTAAAGCGGGCACGCAGTACACGGTGCGCTTCCGCGCGGATAATACGACGAATTATATCAACTTCATGGCGTTCGATTTCTCGCTTGTACCCGAAACCGAAACCAAATCTTCTTTCACTTACGGCACAGGCGAAATAACTTATGACAATGCGTCGAATGTTACGGTGAACAGCGACGGCACGCTGACCCTGAATAAGTCTTCCGGGGTAACGCTGACGCTGAACGTGCCGGCGGAGATCAGCGGTTTCTACCGCGTATCTCTGCACGGAAAAACGGCGGGCGAAAACCGCATCGGCAGCATCACGCTGAAAAACAATTCGCTTGCCGCGGCTGACGCCGTTACCACATACGGTCGTATCGTAAAGAATACGGATGACGCGACGGGTGCGCTTCGTGACATCACGATCGGTTATCAGTATCTTGACGCCAAAAAAGGCCAGAATACGCTGACGCTTACGTTTGCACAGCAGGAAGACGCACTTACATTTGACAGCGTAACGGTTACGCTCTGCAGTTCTTCTCTGGAGAATGAAAACAGCGCGGAAAGTCTGTATTTCGGTATCAACGGAACGAAAACGGGCAGTTATACCGGTACGGGCAGTGCGCCGACTCCCGGCGGAGCGGGTCTTGTGATTACGAATAACTCCAGCCAGAACGGTACTTATACTTTTAATGACAAACTTACGCTGGAAAGAGGCGGCACATATCGTCTCGTTGCTCTTATGGAACATTGCAACAGCAATGATTTTGACAATATCGGATTCTCCCTTACAGGCGAAAAAGAGGGCAACACCACGGCGTTCGTAAAGAGCCTGACAGACACGGGACTTTCGGCCGCGGAAATGCAGGTCGGCGGCAGTTCGACCGCGGTCGTTTATATGGATTTCGGCACGCTGACGCTTGACGCCGATACCTATACGCTGAAAGCCATGAAAGAAACCGGCGGTGTTACGCAGTTCGCGGCGGTCATGCTGGTCAGAACTTCTGCGACCGTGACGGTGCAATACCGCGATCAGAACGGCAATCCGCTTGCCGACGCACCCGATTACAGCGCCGTTTTCGCACCCGGCGAAGAATATGCGATAACGTCGCCGACGGTTTACGGATATAAAGCCGATACGGCGGTGGTGACCGGCGTCGGCGACGACAACGGCAGAGTCGTTACCGTTACCTATACGCCCGTTAACATGCAGGTGAAGATCGACTACATTCTTCCCGACGGTACGAAGGCCGCGCCCTCTTACATCGGCGCACATCTGTTCGGCATGCCGTACTCCATCGTTTCTCCGACCGTTCCGGGATACAGACCTGTGGTCGAAACGGTCAGCGGTACGCTGAACGGCCCTGTTTCCATTAAAGTGCGCTATGTGGCGCGCGACTATACGCTTACCGTGCGTTACCTCACCATCGAAGGCACGCCGGTACGCGACAGCATTTCGGTGACTGATCTCCATTACGGTGATTCGTATTATTATGACAGCCCCGCATGTCCCGACGGATACGCCTACTGTACATTGCCTGTTGTGGCGGGGAATATCGTGGATGACGTGGATATCACGGTCTACTACGCTAAAGAAAAAGATCACGTGGTAACAGCGGACGATATGACGGCTGTCGGCTCGGCGGAAATCCTGCCGGCGGACACGGCGGCAGGAACCGCGGCGACGGCATATCTGCCGAGCAACGGATACGCCGCTACCTCCCATTATGTATCCATGACCGTCAGGGCGGCCGTGTCCGGCGTGTACAAAGTGGACTTTATCTGCAACCAGAACAACGGTCGTATTCATTACTTCTTCCTTGAGAATGTCACGACCGGCGGCGCCAGAAGCAATACGCGTCTCGGTGCGAGCGCCAATCTTTCCGAAACGCCCGACAAGACCGCATATGCCGTAACCAACGAAACGGTTGCCGGCGGTGTGAACAACGAAAAGTCGTTCTATGTTTATCTCAAACAGGGCGACAATACATTGAGAGCTTATGTTAACGGTGTGACCGATCCGATCGGTATCGAACGTTTTGTTTATACGCTGACGGACGATATGACGTACGGCACGGAAAAAATCAGCACGGTAGAGTCAACGATTGCCAAACTGAATGACAATCTTCTGGCATACAGCCCCGCAAATGACGGAACCAAACCCGAAATTGAAGGCATGAGCAGCGGCGTGCTCCTGCGCTGGGCGTCGGGTAAAAACGATCCCTATGCCGTATGGACGGTGGACATCAAGGAAAGCGGTTACTACAGACTGTCCGGATTTATGGCGATAAGTTCCGCGGCGGATATTCTCTGGTTTGAAGATCTCGACGCCACGCTTTCGTCGGCAAAAGAGAACGGCGCCGTCTCCTTTACAGCCGCAGGGAAGACGCTGAACGGCGGTTCTTCCGCGGCGGCCGTCTATCAGGATAATCTCGGCGAACTGTATCTTGAAAAGGGAACGCATTATCTCCGGGTTCGCGTCACCGGCTCCGGTTGGGCGAACATGCACCGCGTTTTCCTGAAAAAAGTGAATTATCATACGCTCACCGTAAACTATGTGTATGAAGACGGAACGACGGCCGCTCCGTCTTCCGTACAGAATTATCTGCAAGGGGAAAACTACAGCGTTTCTTCTCCCGCCATTGCCGGTTATCGTCCCTCTTCCGCCACGGTTGCGGGCACGATGGGATATGTGAATGAGACTGTTACGGTCACTTATACGGAACATAATGTCACGCTGACTTTCCGTGCGGTGGATAAAGACGGCAATTTCATTCAGGAGATCGCAAGGAAAACCATTCCCGCAAGTTCTGCTTATCATTATGACGAACTTCCGCTGGTACCGGGGTATCTCTATAAAGACGGCATGACTTCGTATTCCGGTTCGTCCGGCGAAGAAGACGAAACCGTCGATCTTACCGTTCTGAAGACCACCTTCGGTTTCGATGCCGCAGCTATTGCTTCCGCGGCGGGAAAAACCGCAAGCGACGCAACGGAAAGCACGCTTCCCACGGTAGAACTCGATACAACGGGCTTTACCCTGACGGTGAACGCGGAAGTACGCGGCGTGTATAAAATCACGGCGCGCCTGAATACGGCCGGCGGCTATATCGGCAGTATCCAGACGACAAACGCAAAGAACGGTCTTGTTGCGAACGGGCGTGTTACCGGTGATAAGAATGCGGCCAATAAACCGTCCGATTTCAGCGTTTCCGTTCCGTCAGACACGGCGGAAACGGTACTGGCTTACCAGTATCTTGAAGTCGGCGAGAACAGGATCACGTTTGCAATATCCGATATTACTTTCGGCAGTTTCGGCGCGGCGGACATCACATTTTCCGTTGAAACGCCTGAATTCGGCGATAAAAATGTGTATATCAAGGCGCAGGATACAAAAGATTTCGTATTTGACAATACGCAGAGCAACAAGTCCAATAAATTCTACGGCGGCACGGTTATACTCCGCCCCTATTCGACCGATTACGCGACCTACACGGTGACCGTTCCCGAAAACGGCGAATACGATATTTACGCTCTGACGGCCATGGACGGCGGCGTGATGAATATTGAAATCATCGACGCAAGCGGCAACAGAGAAAAGGTGATTGCTTCCTACGGACAAAAGGGAAGCATCGGCAGTTCTTTCGCCTGTGTGGAAACCAAATTGAATGAGGGCGTGAAACTCTACAAAGGCACCTATACGGTGAAAGTATATGCCGCCACGAACTATGTCTCCTATAACGCGATCCGCTTTGTGTACCGCAACGAGATAGATACGACAAAAGGCGATAACGGCGTATATGAATTCCTGCAGAACGGTAGGACCGTGAAGATTGACACCAACTTCTATCCCGGAATGACCCGTAAAGCCATTACGTTTTCGTATGACGACGGCAATGAGAATTATGACCCGTATCTGCTTCGCCTTATGAATCAGTACGGTTATAAGGGCAGTTTTATGATTCCGAACGGCCGTTCTGCCGATTTTGTGATAAAATATTCCGGTCATGAAGTGGCAAACCACAGTTACACTCACAGCGGTCGTTATCAGACCACAAACCAGAATCCTTATACGCTTTCGGATATTTTGACGGATATCAAGACGCAGAAAGATAATCTCGAAAGCGCCATCAAGGCGGCAAAAGCGGCCGATCCGACCCTTGACCTCAATGATGTTGTGGCTTCGTTTGCCGTGCCGATGACAAGCGGGTACTTCTTTGAAAAAGAAGGACTTGACCGCACCGATAATGCGAAGGTTTCCGCTTTGTTCATTGCGGCGGGCGCCACCGATTACACCGAGGCCGTTGTGCAGACGATGACAAACAAAGAGGTTATGGAAGCCTATTTCGGCGTCATCGGTATCACGAACAGCCGCTATATCAAAACGGCCGATTATAACACAGGCAACGGTTACGGTTACCGGCTGAATAACCGTTATACGCTTCCCGAGGACTTCATGATGTGGATCCCGACGGCGCATCATTCGCAACTGAAAGATACCGACACGGCGACGGACGGCTATCAGAACAGCCTGGCGGAAGAATTCCGCGACCTTGCCGACGACGGTGCGCTGAAACTGTTCTACATCTGGGGACACCCGACCGAGGTCGATTCTTCGGGCATTGAAGACGGCAGAGAACCGGGAACGACCACTACCAGCGCATGGATCAAATACGAAGCGCTTGAGTCCTTTATGCAGATGTTTGTCGGCGACGACTATTACAAAGACACGCTTTCGGGCATCACGGCGTACGTAAATGCGCAGAGAGGTATTACCGTTGATGCGGACGGTACGGTGTACAACACGTCCGACGTTGATCTTTACGTCCGCGTTACCTCTGACGGCGTATCTTCCGATGTTGTGATTCCCGCGCACGGCAGTTATCGCTACAGCACCGACACCGCGACGCTTTCCGCGTCCGATCTCGGCGCCGCCGGCGATACGCTTACCATAGCGAAAAATACTGCCGTTACGGCAAATTTCCTTGACATGAAAAGCGGCGCCTATGCCATTTATGCCAAATTTACGTCGGTGAACAACACCGATAGCGCCGTGGACTTTTCGTTCGTGAACACTTCCGCGGCCGCCATTGCGAACATGGCGACCGGTATGACCGGTGCATGGAATTCCTACACCACGGTAGGCCGTGTGGCAAAGGGCGCAACGTTGAGCGCCGACGCATATACGCTGATCGGTTACCAGTACATGACGGCCGGCGCAAACACCGTTACGCTGAAGCCGAACGGCGATTGTGCTTTGACGTCCGTTAAGGCCGAGCGCGTACAGGATATTGACTTTGCCGACAATAATACAATATCGCTTCTCGCCGGCCCGAAATGGTTGGCCGCCGACGAAAGTTATTCCTGCGCATTTACCGTACCCGAAGCCGGGGAGTATACCGTTTATTTCATGGCGTCCTGCAACGCTTCTTTCCGCGCCACCGTTACAGACGCCGACAGTTGGAATATGACGACCTCCGTCGGCGGTACATGGCAGGTAGGCGGCGCCTCCCAGTCCGGGGTCGCGATTACCGGCTCTAAAACTCTTATGTTGCAGGGCGGCGACGCCACGCTCAACGTTTACGCCGGAAGCGGCTATCTGAAACTGTACGCGGTCGTTCTCGTGAAAAGCGGCGCCTATGCGGAGCCGGAATCCCGGTATAAAACCGAAAACAACAGCGACACGGTGAACGACGACGGTTCGCGTACCATCACGGCCGACGTCATGCTGACAGGCAAGAATCTGTACGGCGTTGCGCTGGCGGCCATAGATGAAAACGGTACGATCCTCGGATACGATACGTTCATCAAGGGAACCGCGTCGACGATTGCGAACGGAAGCCTTGCCGTAACGTTGTCCGCGGAAAAAGCGGCTTCTTTCCGGGCATACCGTATTTTCGCAATCGGCGAAAACGATCCGGCAACAATGGAAAATCCGGACGCGGCCTCGGAGGCGGATAATGCGGCTTTGCAGGAGAAAATGAAAAAAGGTTTCCGTTATGATACGGTAAACGGCGTTCGTATTCTGGTGATAAGCGACCAGCATTACGCCACCGGCGCGACGACGCGTACCGGCGTTCTGACGGGGAACACCTATACCACAACGATTGTAAACAGTTATTCCAAAGGCGGACAGCACAATAACTACGGCTACGACTCCGAATCGCATATTCAGGCGATGATCGACGCCATCAAAGACGAATATAAGAGAGGAAAGATCGACGCCGTTATGATGCTCGGCGATATGACCGACATGGATTTCTGGTACAGCAGAGTCAAAGCCGATCCGACGGCCTATCTTACCGATACCAACGGTGACGGAACCGTGGATTTCAACGATTTTTACAAGAGCGCATACGACGAACTGTATTATACCAAGACCGAATACTACGATCAGCTGAAGAATTTCACTTATACGGTGGACGGTGTGGAAAAGACCGCTTCCGTGCCCGTATTCTTCACGCTCGGCAATCACGATGTGTATAACGAAGAATGGTTCTTCGATCTCTACCGCCCGGACGAAAACGTTACGATCGGTACGGAATACGCATTGAACGACAAAGTAAGCGTCTATTACGCTTCCTACTCCGATTACGTTGTTCTTTTCAAAAATGACAGCGGCGAAAAGGACGTGGCGTTTATGCTTCCGGCACAGTTCAAAATGTGGGACGGCTATACGTCGGGACAGCTGAAAGTCGTAACGCTGACCGGTAAAGAAGAGGAAAGCAAAGAAAACTTTGACGAATTGCTGACCGTTGCAAAAGGCTATCGTCAGGTTTATCTCGGCGGTCATATCATGACTTCGCTTTATACGGATTTCATCGGCGAACATCCCGAAATTGCGGGCGTATACGTCGGAGACGCACATACGGAGACGGATTATACCTACAGCGGTCTTCCGGCCTATATCGAGGGACATTTCGTTCATTCGTTCAACACGGTTTACGGCTTTGCGTATAACTTTGCGGCCGAGCCGTGGGGTTATATGATGATCGAAAACTACGGTAACGTTTCCAAAACCTATCGTGTCCATGTTGCGGCCGATTACGATACGGAGACCGATATTTTCTTCCGCTATGCTGATGCGGCTATCCGCGGAACGACGGACACGGCACAGGGACGCACGGACGGAAAATACGCCGGCATGACGAAAGAAGAGTATTCCAGAGCTATGTTCGCGGAAACGATCGCGGCAATGGGCGACTTTGCCCCCGGCGAGTTGTATACGGCGGACGACGGCCATGTGCATTACAGGGTCACCTATCAGCGCTATATTCTCGGCGTTGACGAAAACGGGAATCCCGTGCTTCTGAAAGATACCTATACGACCATTTCTACGTCCGAGATCATTGCGGACTGAATATTCCGCAGAAACGGCAGAGCAGGCGCTCTGCCGTTTTTTTCTGTATATACGCGAAAAGTGGACACGTCTTGACAAAAAGCAACAAAAGTGATATACTGTTACTGTGTTGTATCTTCCCGTTCCGTGGCGGTGAGCGGTATGACGGAGTAAACCCTGCGGGGTCTGTAAAAGGATGGAAAAATGGTCTACATATTGCATAATCCGCTTGCCAACAACGGCAAAGCACCCGACAGCGACACGGTGATGAAAAGCCTTTCTTTTGCGGAAGAATATCGCACGTTTCTTCTCGGCGAAACCGATCTTTGCGATTTCCGCGACATGCTGACCGAGAATGACAAAGTAATTCTCTGCGGCGGCGACGGAACACTAAACCGCTTTATCAACGATACGCGGGATATGATTTTCCCGTGCCGTATTTACCTGTATCATGCGGGTACGGGCAACGATTTTATGAACGATGTTGCGGATAAGGTGGAAAACAACGCCGTGGAACTTTCGCCCTATCTTGACAATCTGCCCGAGGTCACCGTAAACGGCAACACGTATCTTTTCATCAACGGTATCGGCTTTGGTATCGACGGCGTGGCATGCGAAATCGCCGACGATATGAAGGCGAAAGGCGCGGAAACGATAAATTATGCCGCGATTACCGTAAAACAGCTGTTATTCAAGTATAAATGCCCGAACGCCACCGTTACCGTGGACGGTGAAGAACGCCGCTATTCGCGCGTCTGGCTGGCCTCCGCCATGAAAGGGCGCTATTACGGCGGCGGAATGATTATTGCGCCGGAGCAGAACCGCGAGGACGGACTTTTGTCCTGCGTGGTGCTTCGCGGCGGCATGCGTCTGAAAGCGCTTCTTGTCTTCACAAAGATTTTCAAGGGCGGACATGTAAAGCATAAGGAAATGGTCGATATCCGGAAAGGCAAAGAAATATCCGTTGTCTTTGACCGCCCGACCGCTTTGCAGATCGACGGAGAGACTATCCGCGGCGTGACAAGTTATACGGCCCGCGCGGCGGTACATGCCAAGGTCAAAGAAGGTTCTGAGAATTGACCAAACCGAAAAGAAACCGTAAACTGCACACAGTACGTGTCGTTTACGGTTTCTTTTTTAGATGTCCGATACGCATCATAACGCTTTTTGGCTTTTCCAAGGAAGTATCCGCGATGGAAACTCCGGGGAAATCGGTTTTTGTTTGGTTACAATGACGTTGTTTTCATCACATAATGCAGAAAACAAACATACGCCGATTGCGGAAACGGTGCTATGATACGATGATGTGAGGATAGCGGAAAGTTATCCTTTTTTGCAATATTTTTGGATATTGCAGGGGGAGCAATTGTAATGCTTGCGAAAACTTTGATAAAAAAGCAAAGGGAAGGGGGGTGTTAAATTTTGTATTTACTTTTTTATCAGGAAAGCACTGTCGGTTTCCGACATATCAAGCGTTATACAGTCTGTGTCATTGTATTCCTCGGAATTAAAAGGATTGTAATAATTTCCTTTTTCGGGGAATTTCACTGTGATTTTATCCTTTGAATCGCTTATCAATGCCAAAAATCTGTTGTCACCGTACAGAATGGCATTATCATGATTTGTATAGATGTGACAATTTGCCATTTGTGCAAATTTTCTTATCTCGTCACGCTTCATAAAGGGTTTTACGTTCAGTATTCTTTGTTTATCATAGGTGTTTTGCTTTTTAATTTTAATCTGCGGAAAATCATAATCTGTAGGGTTTACATCAGGCTCTATCTCGCACCCGGTTATTTTTTCAAAGTTTTTGATGTTAAAACCGTTTTTATCATAAATTCCGACTGCGTAATTAAACATTACAAAAGCGTCGGGATTAATTTTTGAAAGCACTTTCAAGTAGCTATCGTATTCCATGTATTCGCAATAAGCAAACACAATAAGTTTATACTGCGACAAGTCCATGCTTTCAAGATCGGACATTCTGTACATATCGCAAAGCACACCCGACATTTTTGTTTCATAAGAAAAATCTTCCATAAAACCGAGACGCAAATCTTTGTTTGCTCTCATATAGAATCCCGATTTTTCATCCACAACGATAAGAACATCGGATATACTTTTATGCTCTTTTTTTCTTAGTTCATCATTAAGTTTCACAAGATTTTGTATTTCTTGCATAAGTTCCGGCGAATTGTACCAACCGCCGCCCAAATCCATCCACCAGAATCCCGAATCGTGAGATAGATTTTTCGCAAATTCTCTTCGCATAACGCCCAGTGTTTCTACAAGATCCTTGCAGTATTGACCGTCGATTTTTTCTTCGGAGAGATAAGTTCGGTTATCCAGTTCATCAACCCAAAGCTTTTTCAGATTAATCGACTGCACACAGCAAAGTTCACCGCCGGGCCCCTTTATGTCATTTCGGTAATACGATTTGGGCGCGGCAAAGAAATCAATGTACGGCGAATCAAGAAGCCTTTGCAATTCAAGATGACCTGTATATGCCGCATTGTCTACGTGAACAAAGTATCCGTAAAACGATCCGACAAGTTTCTTCGTTTTCTTTGCGATTTTTGAAAGATACAAAAGTGCGTCGACATTTTTTTCAGATGCAAAAATATCAAAATCTATTGAAATGGTGTCTTCTTTTCTTGCGCGTACAAAGCTTGAAAAATCATTTGTTCTTCCGTATCTTTCTTCGGGCGAGGGAATTTCTATTGTTTCTGTTGTAATGTTTTTTTGATTCCACGCGTCCTCAAGATTTTTTTTCGAACCGTATTTTTCAATACCCCACTTTATGAATTCTCGTCTGTTTGTTATTCCGTAATCGCCGTAATGATATGAACATCTTCCCCATAAAACTGTTTCTCCGCTGGCGCCGTATGCGATATGGTAACCGATAATTCTGTCGGCATATTTGCTTTTTTCAAGTCTGTCTATGAGCTTTTCAAGAGCGATCCCCGCGTCGGTAAGCCATTTTTTTGAAGAAAAACTCTGAAGTGAAATAAGTCCCCCGACATTTGGTCTTGTATCTTTAAAATCATTTAAACAATAGTATCCGTTAGGTGCTTCATAACCTAAATAATCCTGCTTCAGGGTTCCTACAAGTTTTCTTATTTCTTCCTTTTCTCTCGGCCCTTCATAATATACAAAGAGTTCTTCCGGGTTTTCTTTGCACCAATCTATTGGCGGATTGAGCTTAATACGGGGAATATAATAAACATCTTCATTTTCGGAAAAAATTTCTTCCAAAACTCTGTCGGTAAGCGAATAGTCATATTTGTCAATCCCGACCCAACCCGAATGAAGTATGCAAGTATGAATTTTAACCCCAGCTTTTATGAAATCTTTATGAAGCCGCATATATTTATCCAAATCTTCGCAAAACACAAGCGGTTTTCCATCTTTATTTTTCATAGGAGGGTCATAGCAAAAACCAAGTCTTGACCAGAACACAGGATTATTTTTAAGAAAATTCGAATCTTTCATACTCATAAAAAACACCTTAAATGATTTTTTATTTTAAAGCTTAATAAGCTTGCCGGTCGAGATACTCTCGTAGCAGGCATTCATTGCTTCAATTGTTTTTTTATGCCATTTCAAATTGATAAGAGGCGTCTTATGATTTCTTATATTATCATAAAATTCATCCACAAGGCCGATCCACTCGTCAAAATATGTGTACTGAACGGTGTATCTGTCATTCGGAAGTCCGTTGTGATAAACATTCGGTCCAAAGCAATCCGACATAATGGTTCCTTTTTCACCGTTCAAGGTTATGTTGACTTCCATACGTTTCGGGAATACCTCCCAGCCGGGACCCGGAACTTTAAGCCTTTCCTCCATTTTCGACCACGACGGATCGAGTGAAAAAATCGTGCCGTCTTTCATTTTTCCTATAACGGAAAGCATATCTTCTTCTTCAATATCGGGACGTATATTCGGAGCAACTTCGGCATAAATGCTATCAAAATCGCTTCCTGTCATATGACGAATCATGTCGAAAATGTGGGGATGATCGCAAAGCGCACCGCCGCGGAATCTATTGTCGCCATCTTTAATCGATACGCGCTTTCCGTAGCTTTTTTCGGGAACGCCCTGCCACGGAAATGCCCAAACCGGCGAAAGCGTTATATTCGTGGCGTTAAATGATTTTATTTTTCCGATTGCGCCGCTTTTTACAAGCTCTTTCAATCTTGATATTACCGGATTATAATGCATTTCAAGCTCTATCTGACAAACAATGTCGTGTTCGTCGACGAGCTTTATCATTTCATCATATTCGTTCATGTCGAACGTGGGGATCTTCATAGAGAGAATATGTATGCCTCTCTCTGCGCAAAGTTTCATCTGACGAAGGTGTTCGCTGTTCTCGCTCGCAAGAACCACCGCTTCTATTTCGGGGTGTGCATCGAGCATTTCAACGTCGCTGTCATAGCATGCAATTCCGTCAACGCTGTCCAAAAAGACTTTTTTCACTTCGTCGTTTGCCGTAGACACCGCAACCCAGTCAAGTTTAGGGTTGTCCTTAAGAGTCTGGTAATATTTTCTCGTATGGCCGTGAGTCATACTCATCATAGCGATTTTTAAAGGTTTCATATTTAAAGCGCCATCCTTTCATTTGTTTGTGCCGATTTTTTTGCAAGTTCCAAAAGCTTTGACAGGTTTTGTGCATCATTTTTTATATCGGTGCAGTCATCTTTCTGAGCAAGCGCAAATGCGCCGCGGACAAGTGCCGTATCTTCCGGCGAAAGCCCAAAAATTTCAAAATCAACATCCGTATATTTCTTGTTTTCATCAGCAAAAACATATATCGAATCCTGTTTAAGTTGCGCGTCTACCACAATATCGCAGGCAATGCCTCTTTGAGAGATAATTTCGTGTTTGTCCTTGGCCGCCTCTTTTGCCGGAAGGGTTGCGCTGATTTCCAATGTGCAGACAACTTTATCATCCGTAACAGCAATTGCATTTAACACATTGTCGTTTTGAATAACGGTTATTGTTTTTATTTTTCTTTGCAGAACATACTGACAAATGTCAAGCTCACGATAGAGCTCGTCAAAAACATCTTTCCCTTTTTCAACTATTCTTGAGCTGCGCATTACACTGATTCCAAAAAGCGTTCCGCCGCATACCAATTTTTTCAGCTCAATTATTCTTCTTTCGTATCTGTGCGGAAAAATCGGAAGTTCTTCGCCGTTTATTATTGCGGTATTCTTATCTTTTAAAGTGACCTTTTTTTCGACTGCGTATTTTTGCAGTAAAAAGTTAAGCTTATTTTGCAAATCTTTCATTTTTTTTACTCCCTTATAGCATTTTTACCAGCGGTCTGTATTTTTTGAGATATTTTGCGTTTTTCTCGTCGCCGCCGGGTGTATTTGCGCTTGACCATACAGGCGGTGTTATTCCTCTTTCTATACACTGTTTCACCGTTTCAATCTCCAAAAGATGGGCAATATAGAAGTCTATAATATTTGAAACAGGAGCAATAGGCGTGTCAAGTCCGGGAACATTAACCACTGCATCACCCACAGGGTTAAAATCCTCTATGCAAACATCCGCGTAATCAAACAAATTTGTTTTGTTGGGGTGTCTTATAAAGTGGTCTTTCGGCATTTCTTCCTGCCACGCCGTGCTAGATACGGCAATTATTTTAACACCGCGGCTTTTGGCCTCCATTGCAGCATCAATTGTTGCCGGATTAATTCCGATATTATGGAATATAATGAGGACATCATCCTTCTGCAAATCATAGTATTTCATTATCGCGCTGCCGTAATTTACCGTTCTCTCAAGCTCAAGATATTTAAGCGCTTGATTGAACACCGAAAGCCCTGTTTCCATAATGGGGTTAATACATGCAAGGCCGCCGGCTCTGAAAAACATTTCACCCATGCATAGCGTTGTATGACCACCGCCACCGTATACGCTTATAAGCCGATCGTTTTCTATAGCGTCTGCCATAAGCTTTGCGGCTTTTTGTATATTTTCTGCCTGTGTGTCGTTTACTTGTTTGAAATTTTTAAGCAAACTTTCAAAATAACCGAAATCATTCATTTCCACTGTTCCTCGCTTTCTTTTAATATTTTCTCGATTTCATTTCTGTATGGTATAGCATTTAAAACATATTTTTTTGAAACGCTTATGCCAGAAGCAGTCACCGCATATTTGCATGCTTCAGCTAAATCCATACCCTCCGCAATGCATACCGCAAGGACTCCATTGAAAGTATCTCCGGCTCCCGTTGTATCCAGCACTTTCACATCAATTCCGCGAATCAAAGTTTTTCCGTTAATCAAACAACCTTTTTTTCCGAGCGTTGCAATGCAATTCTTAAAGCGTTCTGAATTAATTGCCTGCATTTCCTGTTCGTTCGGAGTTACAGCAAAAACCGCTTCTGCAACTTCATCAGATATGTATCTTATCGGTGCCGGATTCAAAATTACTTTCACGTCGTGCTTTCGGGCGATTTCTATTGCTTTTGCATTGACGGCGGTCGGAACCTCTTGCTGAAGAAGCAGTATGTCACTTGAAGCAATTTCTTTTTCAAAAGAGATTACATCCTCTGCATCAAGTTCAGCGCTTTTGTATTCCGTAACGCGATTCTCTCCGTTTTTGTCTGTAAGAATAAACGCAAAAGGAGTGGCTTTGCCACACTTGATTTTGAAATTAGCGTTAATTCCGTTAGCTTTTGCTTCTTCAATGCATTTTTTACCGTTTTCATCATCTCCGATTGCAGAAAGAAAAGAAACCTCTGCTTTCATTCTTTTTGCAGCTATCGCCTGGTTTACGCCTTTGCCTCCAACCTCTTCAAAAACCGAATCGGCTACAAGAGTTTCGCCGTTTTCGTGAAAATGATCGGCGTACATAAACATAGAGTTTCCGCATATTCCGATAACTGAAATTTTGGGCATCTTTTCACCTCCTCAACCGTATAGTTCTGATGAATTGCATCCGCGCTGTTGCCGCTCGCCCGGCAATTCTTTTTTGAAACTGAGCAACCATTCAAACGGGATGACAAAACATTGTTTTTGCAAAAAACGAGTTGTTAGCAAGTTTGGTTAAATCGTCATTGCTTGTACCTGCTCCATGCATAAATATAACAATGGGATATATTTTTTATCAGAAAAATCTTGAGGCTTTGAAACATAATATTGTATGTCATTAAAAATCACACAATTACCTCACAAATGCTTTATACGCGGCAAATACCTCTTTATCAGTTTCTTGTTAAACTCGGCGCCGCCTTCAATATTTCCGCTCATATAAACGGGAGGAATTTTTCCGTTTTTGCCCGCCGTATCTGCCCCAGACATCAGAATTGTTTGGAGTACAAACGAACTTGCGGCGGTTGAAACGCTACCCATTTTTACTTCTGCACCCGATATTTCCATAACAGCGTCACCGTGAGGGACGCAGTTGTCTATATACATATCTGCACATTCATATAGCATTGGCGAACCTGATTTACCGGAAAAATATGCCGATGATGTAATTGCAATGCTTTTAACGCTGTTTTTTGAAGCAACACGTGCCATTTCAACAGGTACGGCATTTTTTCCTGACGTAGATACAATTATAATTAAATCTTTGTCCGTAATACAGTACCTTTCAAAAATAGGCTCAGCGATCCCCGACATTTTTTCCATCTTGCTGCTTTTGGCGGCACCGTTGTGTAGCATTAAATCCGTGTCAAGCATAGCGCTCACATTTGCCAATCCGCCGGAGCGGTAAAAGCAGTCGAGAGCTATAAAGTGTGAATGTCCGCATCCGAAAATATATATTATGCCGTCATTCATGATTGTCCGTGCAATTATTTCTGATGCGGCTTTGATTTTTTCAGCCTGTGTGTTTTTAATTCTATTCAGAACAGAAACAATATTTTCAAAATATGTATCTGCTATCATTTTTTCAGCACTCTTTTGTAGTTCCTGCCTATGTTATCCCAAAGCTCAATCGGGTCTTTTGCGGCAACGCTTGTGCCGTATCCGCCTCTGTATGTCCATGTTGCAAGTCTGTCAACTCCGAGACTTTCATACATATCCACAACTTTGTCAATTTGTGCAAAATCTTTCGGACGTTTGTTGTATCCCATAAGCCATCTTTCCGACTGTTTTCCGTATTTTTTTGCCATTGCAACCGTTCTTCTTGTAATATCTTCAAAGAAACTTTCCGGCAAATCCCAATTAATGATGGTTGTTGAAAATACATCAAAATACGGACAAGACGCAACCATTTCCCAATTGTCGTAACCGCGAAGCTCCGTTACATAATAAGAGTTGAGCGTTGCATGAACGCAGCATGTTATTTCAAGATTCGGGTTATACTCTTTTATTGCCTTTGAACAATCGGCAAGTGTCTTCAGGGCTTCTCGCCATCTGAACTGCTTGACGTCATCATTCATAAACTTGGGCATTTCATATCCGTAATAATCTTCAAATTTTTTCATACACTCACTGCATCTGCAAGCCCAGTCATCTCCGGCGCCTCCCGTAATCGAAGCGTATGATTTGGGATATGCATAATGCGGTTCGTCCCAGAAAAATCCGTCAATTTCCGTTTCTCTTGCAAGCTTCAGGCAAATATTTGTAAAGTAATCCCGAAACGCATTCGTGTTAAAGCATGCCGCATTCAAAACTTCTCCCGTATAAGCCGAAACCTGTCTGTGATGAATATTATTCTGCAAAAACAAGCTGACCTGTTCGCCGCCGAAATACTTTCCGATTCCCCATGTGTCGGCAATTACGCGAAGTCCTTCTTCGTGTGCTGTTTTTACGATGTTATTTATGTTCGGAAACCAAAAATCCATATCAAATTCGGTAATTGCAAGTATTACCGTATCGCAACCGTGTTCCTTCATTTCCTTAAAATCGCTTCTTGCGTGCTCCTCGTAGCCGAGTCCGTAATAGCTTATCGCAGTGTGTTTGATAGCCATTTTATAAATTACCTCCGGTTTTTATATTTTTATACCTTTATATTAGCACACATAAAACAGATTAACAATTTGAATTTAATAACACATTTTATAAATTTCATAACAAATTCGTTGAATTTCATAACAAATTCATTGATTTTGAAAAAAGGATGTGATAAAATGTTTTTGAGGTGAAATTATGTTTTTTAACTCAAGCAACATATCTTTTGAAATAACATCGGTTTTTCATTTAAATCAAGAAGTAAGAAATGCCTGCTCTGACGTAAGACCCTTTTGCGCCTTATCGTTTCGATGCAGCGGAAATACGGAATTTGTTCACAAAAACGGCATAACAAAAGTAAAAACTGGCGACATTGCATTTGTTCCGGCATTTTATGATTTCAGACAGATAGCGTTAAGCAAGGAGTCGCTTTTTGTTGTGCATTTTGTATCCGACGTCGCACCGCTCGATACAATAAAAAAATTTACACCGTCAAGTTCAGACTATTTCAAAATAAAATTTGAGAATTTATACAATTCGTGGCTGAAAAAACAACCCGGATTTGAATATGAATGTAAATCCATACTTTACAAAATTTTAATGAAAATAGAACTCGAAGTCTCAAAATTAAGCTCTATGCGTGATGTTAACAAAATTGACGAAGCCATAGACTATATTCACGATAACTACACAACCGAAAATATAACAGTTGAGTCTTTGGCAAAAATGTGTTCGATGAGCGATACATATTTCCGAAAGCTTTTTTATAAAAGGTTTTCACAGACACCCTTAAAATACATAAATAGTATGAAGCTTTCCTATGCGCTTGAACTTCTGCATTCGGGATATTACACAGTAACTGACGTTTCAAATATGTGCAATTTTGAAAATGTTTATTATTTCAGCAATTTTATCAAGCAAAACACAAACCGAACGCCAAGCGAACACATTCCGAAATGAAAAACAAAATTTTCAGATAAAAACAGGAAGTACAAACGGATTTGTCGGATACCGCCGTTAAATGCGGTTTCGTGCAAATCAAGACAGAATTTATACGCGCGTCGTTTCCGCAGACGGGAACAAAAACAATCGTATTGCGATAGAATCATATTTCGGACGAATAGATTGTATCGAATTGACCGAATCAAGAAAACCGTAAACTGAACACAGTACGTGTCGGTTTACGGTTTTTTGTTTTATGTTTTTCCGATATTCTAATACGGTTGTCGCTTTTTCAGGGAGATATCCGCAGTGATACTCCGAAAGAGCGGTTTGTACAGTTGCGGAGGCGTTTTCACCGACGTATACGAGAATAGTTATCTGTTTTTTATAAAAGCTTTTACGGTTTTCAGGACAGCACCGGCTTTACGGCTGTCTTTCAGGACTTTGTTCAGCCGATCGTTCATTTTTTGCAGGTCGGTTTCCGTATTGGAAAGACGTGCGATCTTGGCGGTTTCGGCATCACTCAGTTCCGGGTGCGCTTTTTTCAATATGCTTTCAATATCGGACGGCTTTTCCGTAATTTTGCATGGTTTGCACCGGTCGGCGTCGGATATACGGGAAAGCACGCGGACGACGACGTTCTTTTCCTTCCTCCAGAATTCGGAAATATAGGAAAAACCTTTGTCGTTGGAGACAACGTACAGGTTGCAGTCCGTATCCTGATTCTGCCGGATCAGATAGCCGAGGTAGGAACTTAACTGAAAGTCCAGGGCATTTTTGCCGCCGACCTCGGCGACTTTATATTCAACGGCGGCTTTTGATGCGAGGATCTCGCGGTGAATATCAAAGGTTAAAGAGTTTGCGTTCTGGCTGTAGAAAATAATGACGCGATCATTTTCCGAAAGCGTGTTTATTCCCGTAAGACTGTGCGTATTTTCATAATCGACCAAATAGACGGACATGTTGATAATTCCTTTTTCGTTTCTTTCGTGCGCCGCGGTAATTTTTCGGCTTTATGTTCCTATCCGCATAGCGGAAAAACAAAAAGCACCGTTCGCTTTGAACGGTGTTTTGGTGGGGGAAGGTGGATTTACCCGTCCGGGTATAAACTTCTCATCCACCTTTCGCATAGTGAAAAACAAAAGCACCGTTCGTTCGGAACGGTGTCTTGGTGGGGGAAGGTGGATTTACCCGTCCGGGTATAAGCTTCTCATCCACCTTCTGCACAGCAGAAAACAAAAAGCACCGTTCGCTTTGAACGGTGTCTTGGTGGGGGAAGGTGGATTCGAACCACCGAAGCAATCGCAGCAGATTTACAGTC
>CAJLXA010000031.1 GCA_905210485.1 uncultured Eubacteriales bacterium
TGGTCGGCGGCGGCGTCGGTTCCGCTATCGCCTATCCCGTAGCGAAAAAATTGCATACGCTCGGATGCGAAGTGCATACGGTGGTCGGTTTCCGCAGTCGGGAACTTGTCATTCTGGAAGATGAATTCCGCGCGGTTTCCGATAAGTTTATTCTGATGTCGGACGACGGTTCGGCAGGTGAAAAGGGACTGGTTACCGACGCTTTGCGTCATCTGATCGAAAGCGGCGAAAAATATGACGAAGTCATCACTATCGGTCCCCTGATTATGATGAAATTCGTTTGCCGTCTGACGAAAGAATACGGAATCAAAACGATTGCCAGCATGAACCCCATCATGATTGACGGAACGGGAATGTGCGGCGGTTGTCGCTTAAGCGTCGGCGGTAAGACGCGGTTTGCCTGTGTTGACGGCCCGGAATTCGACGGTCATGAAATAGATTTTGACGAAGCCATGGCGCGTTCTTCCATGTATAAGCCGTTTGAACGCCATGCACACGAAGAGGTTTGCAATCTCTTCCGGAAGGAGGTGCAGTGATGCCGAATATGTCCCTGAAAAAGAACGAAATGCCGACGCAGGCGCCGGAAGTCCGCAAACGGAACTTTTCCGAGGTAGCGCTTGGATATACGGAAGAGCAGGCACGCGAGGAAGCGGCACGCTGTCTCTCCTGTAAAAATAAACCCTGCCGCGGCGGTTGCCCCGTCGGTATTGATATTCCCGCGTTTATCGCCGAAGTGGCAAAAGGGGATTATGAAGCGGCTTACCGCATTATTTCCGAGGAAAGTTCGCTTCCTGCCGTGTGCGGCCGCGTATGTCCGCAGGAATCGCAATGCGAAAAAAGATGTGTGCGCGGTATCAAGGGAGAACCTGTTGCCATCGGCCGTCTTGAACGGTTCGTTGCGGATTACCATAATGCGCATGCAACGGCGGTTGAAAAACCGTCCTCGAACGGTCACAAGGTGGCCGTTATCGGATCCGGCCCCTCAGGCCTTACCTGTGCCGGCGATCTGGCGAAGAGAGGGTATGACGTTACGGTCTTTGAAGCATTGCATGTGGCCGGAGGCGTTTTGGTTTACGGTATTCCGGAATTCCGGCTTCCGAAAAAGATCGTGCAGAAAGAAGTTGACACACTTCGCGCCCTCGGCGTAAAGATCGAGACCAATATGGTTATCGGTAAAGTGCTGTCGATCGACGAACTGGTGAAGGAATACGGCTTTGACGCGGTGTTCATCGGTTCCGGGGCAGGTCTGCCGCGCTTCATGAACATACCCGGCGAAAATCTGAAAGGCGTATATTCTGCAAATGAATTCCTGACGCGTATCAACCTGATGAAAGCCTATAAGGAAGATTCTGCAACTCCTGTGATGCGTGCGAAGCATGTGGCGGTAGTCGGCGGCGGCAACGTGGCCATGGACGCCGCGCGCAGTGCCATGCGTCTCGGCGCGGAAAAGGTGTATATCATATACCGCCGCGGTGCGGAGGAACTTCCCGCGCGTGCGGAAGAAGTGGAGCATGCCAAAGAAGAGGGGATCGAATTTCGTCTTCTCTCCAATCCGACGGAGATTCTTTCCGATGAAAACGGATTTGTTTCTGCCGTTTCCTGTGTGGAAATGGAACTCGGAGAGCCGGACGCTTCCGGCCGTCGCCGTCCGATTGAAAAGAAGGACAGCGCTTTCACCCTGCCTGTAGAGGCGGTGATTATGGCGATTGGCACTTCTCCGAACCCGCTGATCAAATCCACGACGGAAGGGCTTGAAACCGAAAAATGGGGCGGTATTATCGCCGAAGAAGAAACGGGAAAAACTTCCCGTGCAGGCGTTTACGCCGGCGGTGATGCCGTGACCGGCGCCGCTACGGTTATTCTGGCGATGGGGGCAGGGAAAAAAGCCGCCGCGGCCATTGACGCATATATCCGTAACGGTAAAAAATAAGGTGCGGGATCATGGCGCTTTCTCTGTCGCGTTTTGCGGATCTTCTGTTTGTTCCGACCTGCGTCGGTTGCGGTGAACGGCTTCGCCACGGGTTCCTTTGTCCGATGTGCGAGATTGCGTATACCGAAAGCCTTTCGGAAGTTTGTCAGAATTGTTGCAAAGTATACAGTGAATGTCGGTGTGTTCCGCCGCTTCTTCGGAAAGCGGGCATCAGGGAACACTATAAGGTTTATCGTTATGATCCGGCGTTCCCCGAAAACGCGGAAAGCCGTATGTTGTATACGCTTAAGCATAAGAAAAATCGCGCGCTTGTTGATTTTCTCGCTTCGGAGATGGCCGGTATTCTGCAAAATTTCCGTGCTGACGCCGATACGGTCATGACGTTTTTGCCGCGTACGCGGCGTGTCGTTCTGAATGACGGTTTCGACCAAAGCCGTCTTTTGGGGAAATCGGTTTCCGCGCTTCTTCATATTCCGTTCCTGAAAGTGCTGAAAAACACCAGTGATAAAACACAAAAATCTCTGACGGCGGAAGAACGTATTCTGAATGTGTCGACACATTATAAACTCGTAAAGGCAGAAGCCGTTAAAGGGAAGCGGGTGCTTCTCCTTGATGACGTTGCCACAACGGGAGCGTCGCTTGCCGCAGGCGCAAAACTTCTGCGTCGCGCGGGAGCCGTGAATGTAACGGCCGTAACGGTTGCGGTAACGCATCGTTCTTTTTTCTGAAAGCCGTGGTTTAAAAATGCCGCAATGTCTTTCCGGGACAGGTGGCATTTTTTATGTCCGGTACCGAAAGCGTTTAGTATTGCAATATTTATATAATAGGTATGTATCGTTGACACAAGTCAATTACCGCTAAAATGCAAACTATAATTTACATTTCACAAGTATGGAAACATGAAAGGGATTTTTACTCCGATTTTTCCATATGCGAACTGCGGTTTACTTTATAAAACCGCATGAAAAATCCGAAAACGAAGCGGATTTTTGGCTGAAAATACAAAAAATCCCCGGCGGAAAACGGGTTGTCGCCTGTGAAAAAAAGCATAATTTGTCTATATATTTTTTATAAAACCGTTGACAAATCCGCGCGAAGATGCTACAATGTATTGTAGTTAATATAGTTAATGCGCGGGAGGTACGTCATGGATACGGAAGACACGATGGGTTTTGAAACCGACGTCGAAGCGGAAAACGGCGATACCGTTCCGGCGGAGCCTGTCACGGTGTGCGATGTATGCGGTTTTCGCAACCCCGGCATCGTTGCCATTTGCGCGCAGTGCAGTAACTACCTTGACCCGGATCGCGCCCTGTTCGGCGATAATACGACCGACGAGATGCAGAAGTCTCTGGAGGAGTATCATCACCTCGGCAGAATGGCCGCGGAGAGAAAGAAAGCCGGTTCATAACGGCAGTTTCCGAATTTTGTTTTGCTAAAAATTTGAGCATATACATATGCTCTTGATGGAGGATAGAAAATGAATTTTTCCGAAGCCACGGAGAATCGTGAACTCCTTTTGAGTGAGCGTGCAAAAGGCCTTGTTGACGGTACGGTTCCCGTAACCTCGCTGGATCTCAACATTCCCGAGGACGCCGCCGATTTTGAAGCGGCAGTCGCCGTTGCGCCGCGCGCTGTTCTCGACCAGTTGACGTTGGATGACATTGCCGCGCAGGAAATCCTGTACGCATGGGTCAAGTCCAGTTCGTCCAATATTCTGAAACTGAATCCCGACCAGTATTTCCCCGAGATCATGGAACTTTATTTCTATGACCGCATGGTGATGACGGCTCCTGCCGATAAATCGCTTTGCTCGTTCTCGCTTCATAAAAGCGTGGACGGCTACTATTGCCTGAACGTCAATTATGTGACTCATGCGGGCGAAGAAATCCGCTATATGGATTCCCAGCTGAAAATGCCGGTTGTCATGTCTTCCAGACTGCAGGTGCGTCTGAAAGTTTATGACATGATGAAATTCATGAATGCGATGGATATTTCGCTGAACATGCTGAGTTACAGACAGGTGGAACGTTATGTAAGCGACCTGATCGTCAACGCGTACCGCTCGGTCATGATGATACTGCTTGACAAACGTCAGGTAGGGTATTACAGTCTGAACCGCTATTATAAAAATATCGCGGATACGGTAACGATGCTGTTCGATAACGATTACGACCGCCGCGGCATTTTGATTTCGGACTTCCAGATCCGCGAAATTAGTATTCCGAAAAATACGGTTGATTCCATGGAAAGACAGTGCTTCGCATACCGCAAACTCGAACAGAAGTTCGAGCATGATCTCCGTTGCGAAAAAATGGCGCTGGATATGTATGAACGTAAAGCGGAAATTCACGGAAAATATCCGAATTTCCCTGTCGGCATGACCGAAGCGGAAAAGGATTTTGCGCTTGAAAGATACATGAAGAAGATGGGTCTTTACGAAGAACCCGTTCTGGATTTCGGTGACGAAGACAAGGTCGTTGTTGCCGATGCCGCCACCGAAACGACCGATGTGTTTGATGCGCTCCCCGAAAAACCCGTGGCGCCGCATAAACCCGAAGAACCTGTTCTTTCCGTTCGTAAGTACGGCGAGCCTACCGGCATCATCAGCTGGATTCTGTTTATTATTCTCGGTGCCGCCAGCGTGGCCATGTTCTTCTTCGGCGACCGCATCGCGGCGCTCGGCAACTTCCTCGGCTATGCCGCCGTTGCCGTTTCCGTTCTGATCTTCGGACTCTATCGCGCACATGCGACGGTAGTGAAGTATAAGAGAAAAGAAAACGCTCCCGCTGTTGCAACCTATAAAGAAAACCTTGCCAAATATGAACAGGACATGGTAACATATGAGGCACAGCATGCCGATTTTCTTGAAGCGGAGAACCGCTATCAGAACGAACTTTCCGCACTGGAAGCAAAGCGGAAAGAAATGACCGGCCGTACGGAAACGCATACAGACACGAGTGCGGATACAAATACGGACACGGCAACCGACGAGAACAACTGATAAGGAGATATCACAATGGAAGAGATGAATAATGTCACTCCCGCAACCGAAGAAACGGTTGCTGAAACTCCTGCGGCAAAGGCAAAAATCAACAGCGTCTTTCTGCGTGCAAGAATGATCCGCGTCTGCGCGGTTCTGACCGCTGTCGTTCTTCTCGGCGTCGGTTATGCATTTAACTGCGGAGTTGTGACTGATTTTGTAAAAAATCTTTTCGCCTGAGTCGTTGACCTTTAAAGGCGAAAAGCGGGAAACAAGGTGTTAGCACTTTGTTCCCCGCTTTATTATCTTTGCCGTGTGGTGCTGACGATGAACGTATTACGGTGGTTTTGCCGTTTACGGCCTTGAAAGCGCCGTCAATTCGGCTTCGATCTCGCCTGCCAGGGCGGTTGATACCCGTGACAGCGGCAGACGTGTTTCCGCACTGCAAAGTCCCATCTGCGCCATTGCCTCTTTTACGGGTGCGGGATTGACCTCACGGAAGAGAAGTCTGCTGAGCTTTTGGTATCGCCGCATAATCGCGGCGGCTTCCTGCGGTTTTCCGCTTTCAAACAGCCGGTATGCGGCAACCGCATCGGCGGGATACAGATTGGACAGTACGGAAATCACGCCGTCTCCGCCAAGAGCCAGCGTAGGCAGAAACTCCGTGTCATTGCCGGTGTATATATGCCATTTGTCGCCGAAAAGAGCAATAAGATCGCCGATGCGGCCGATGTCTCCTTTTGCTTCTTTTACACCGATGATGCGTGGGTGCACCGCCAGTTTTTCGTATTGTGCAATCGACAGGTCAACGCCTGTGCGCCCCGGAACGTTGTACAGAATGATCGGAATCGGCGACGCGTCCGCCACTGCGAGAAAGTGAGAGACGATGCCGCTTTCCGTGCCTTTGTTGTAATACGGTGTGACGACGAGCAGATAATCCGCCCCGTTTTCGGCGGCGCGTTCGGCGTTTCTGACGGTCGTGCGGGTGTCGTTGGTTCCGCAACCGATAATGAGCGGAAGTTTTCCGTGAAGGAGTAACGCCGCTTCTTTGATAAGCGTGTCCCGTTCCTCCACGGTCAATGTGGAGGCTTCACCGGTCGTTCCGCACACAACGATACCGCCCACACCGGCTTTAGCCTGTCTTTCCAGGCAGGCGCAAAATGCCGGCAGATCAACTATGCCGTCCCGGAACGGTGTTACGGTAGCCGTAATTACGCCGGAAAAAGATTGCTTTGCATAAGATGAAAAAGTCATAAGTACCTCGAAATCTATTGCAATTCAAACGGAAGAGTGGTATACTTGAATAAGAGTCCCGCTATTAAGATATGCAGGTATTCGGGAAAGGATACATATGGATACAGTCATTACAAACAAAAGAATAGAAACAAATCTGCAAACCAAGGATTTTTATTATGATCTGCCGCAGGAACTGATTGCGCAGACTCCGGCGGAAAAGCGGGATATGTCACGTCTTTTGGTTCTCGATCGCCGGAAGGACGGATTTGAACACCGGCATTTTCACGATATAACGGAATATCTGAACCCCGAAGACGTACTTGTTGTCAACTCTTCAAAAGTCATTCCGGCGCGTCTCATCGGCGTCAGCGAAAAAACAGGATCGCCGATGGAACTCCTGCTGTTGCGTATGCAGAGTGACGGAACGTGGGAAACGCTTGTCAGGCCGGGGAAGCGCGCCCGTATAGGAGCACGCTTTACGTTCGGCGACGGTGTTCTTTCCGCCGAGGTAACGGATATTACGGAGGGCGGTAACCGCATCGTGCGTCTTACCTATGATACGGACAGGTTCGGCAATATTTATGAAACCCTGAACGAAGTCGGCAATATGCCGCTCCCTCCGTATATTACGGAGAAACTCCGTGATAAAGAACGGTATCAGACCGTATACGCCAAAGAAATGGGTTCGGCGGCGGCACCTACCGCCGGTCTGCATTTTACACGGGAATTGATTGATGAGATCAAACACAAGGGCGTCGGCTTTTGTGAGGTGACTCTTCATGTCGGTCTCGGTACTTTCCGTCCCGTGAAAGTGGACAGAATCGAAGACCACCTGATGCATGCCGAACATTTTACGATTTCCGAGGAAACGGCAAACGAAATCAATCGCCGCAGGGCGGCCGGCGGGCGCATTGTCTGCGTCGGAACGACTTCCTGCCGTGTTCTCGAAAGTGTTACCGATGAAAACGGGATTGTTCATGCCATGTCCGGGGAAACCAAAATCTTCATATATCCCGGTTATCGGTTCAAGGCGGTGGACGCCCTGATTACAAATTTTCATCTTCCCGAAAGCACGCTCTTAATGTTGGTTTCGGCTTTGGCAACGCGTGAAAAGATTATGGCGGCCTATCAGGAAGCCGTGAAAGAAAAATACCGCTTTTTTTCATTCGGGGATGCAATGCTTATCCTTTAAGCGGCGCGACGCGCTTCTTTTTTGCCGCAGAAAACACGCCGTCGGGTGAGTGAATTCTGTGTCGGTTTCTCGCTGTCTTCCTTGAAGAAAATCCCGCTGTCGCCGGTACCGGCGGCGCGATGCCGATCGTACAAATCCGTTTTCGGCAACATTTTTTGACTTGTAATACCGTTAGAGCTACACTGCCGATTTTCTGATAAAACGTAAATATATATTAACATTTTAAGGATATTAAATGCTAAAACGATTCATTTCTTATTACAAACCGCATAAGCTTGTTTTTTCACTTGATATGCTTGCATCGCTACTGGTATCATTGATCGGAATCGTATATCCAATCGTAACGCGCGAAATGCTGAACGATCTGATTCCGAACCGCCATTACCGTCAGATCGTGATTTTCGGTATCGCACTTCTCGGGCTTTATCTTGTGCGCATGTTTCTCAATTACTTCATTCAATATTACGGTCATGTAATGGGGGTGCGCATGCAGGCGGCCATGCGTAGTGATATGTTTCGTAAGCTCGAAGAATTGCCCTACAGTTTTTACGACAATCACGAAACCGGCAAGATTATGTCCCGCATGACGAACGATCTGCAGGACATCAGCGAGCTTGCGCACCACGGGCCGGAAAATCTGATTATCTCCACGCTTTCCATCGTTATTTCTTTTGTTTACCTTGCCGGTATCAATCTCCCGCTGACATTGCTTATTTTTGCGTGCGTACCGATCCTGTTTCTGATTTCGCTTCTTTTGCGCGGAAAAATGGACAGTGCATTCACAAGAAGCCGCCGTTCGGTCGCTGAAATCAATGCGGCGCTGGAAAGCAGTATCAGCGGTATCCGCGTGACAAAAGCGTTTACAAATGCCGAAAAAGAATGTGAAAAATTTGAGCGCGGCAACACACGGTTTAAGGAAGCGCGTTCGGAAGCCTATAAAGCGATGGGCGTTTTTCATTCCGCAACGACGTTCATCACCAATGTATTCAATGTCGTTGTTCTGATTGCGGGCGGATTTTTCCTTTACCACGGCGACATCAGTTTCGGCGATTACTCTGCTTTTATTGTTTCGGTGAATCTTTTCATCACGCCGGTGATGACGCTTATCAATTTTGTGGAGCAGTTTCAGGACGGCGTTACGGGTTTCCGCCGATTCGTCGAAATTATGGATACCGAGCCGGAACGCGATCTCCCCGGCGCCGAGAATATCGGAACTGTCCGCGGGCATATTGAATTCCGTGACGTTTCCTACGCCTATGACGGCGGCAAAAGCGTGTTGCGCCATGTCGATCTCGATATCGGCGTCGGAGAAACTTTTGCGCTTGTCGGGCCGTCCGGCGGCGGCAAAACCACGATATGCCACCTGATTCCGCATTTTTACGAAGTGGAGTCCGGGCAGATTCTGATCGACGGCAAAGATATTCGCACGTTGACGCGTTCTTCTCTCAGGAAAAATATCGGCATTGTACAGCAGGATATTTATCTGTTCAACGCCACGGTGCGTGAAAATATTTTGTACGGTCGCCTCGATGCTACGGAGGAAGAAGTCGTTGCTGCTGCCAAGCGTGCCAATATCCACGATTATATCATGTCGCTCGAAAAGGGATATGACACCGAAATCGGCGAACGCGGCGTTCGTTTGTCCGGCGGTCAAAAGCAACGTCTGTCTATTGCGCGTGTGTTTCTGAAGAATCCGCCGATTCTGATTCTTGATGAAGCGACAAGCGCTCTGGACAACACGACCGAAATCCTGATTCAGAGTGCGCTGGACGAACTTTGCCGCGGCAGGACGACCATTGTTGTGGCGCATCGTTTGTCCACGATCAAAAATGCCGACAGAATCGCTGTGATTGCCGACGGTGTGATTGCCGAAGAGGGAACGCATCGGCAACTCATGGAAAAGAACGGTCTTTACAGCGGTCTTTACCGACTGCAATTCCGCGCCGAAGACGAGGAATAAGAGAAAACGGAGACGTACAGCGGTACGTTCTCCGTTTTTTTTCGACGTTGAGATGTCTGTCGCATACTCTTCGTTTTTTGCGGCGATAATAGCGGTATGAAAAAAGATTTTTACGGTTATTATTACAAGCTCGAAAAAGGAATGACGCATCTCGCCCTGATTGTTGCGCGGCACGGCGATACGGCTTCGCTTCAGATTGTGGCCGATGATACGAACCAAACGCTGACATACAAGGCGGACGCATTTTCGGAAATACGGGAGGAAGACGGAACGTTAACGATCCGTCTCGGTAATTCCGTTTTTTCCGATCGCGGTATTTGCCTGCGCGAAAAAACGGCGGATACCGATCTGCGCGGCGTTCTTCGCTTTTCCGATCGTGTTCGGCCGCAGGGAGACATCATGGGACCGTTTCGCTTTGTGCCGCACATGGAATGTCGTCATATGTTGCGCAGTATCCGCTATACGGTGCACGGACAGTTGAATTACAACGGTAAAAAATATGATTTTTCCGGCGGAACAGGGTATACCGAGGGCGATCGCGGCGTGTCTTTTCCATCACCGTATTTCTGGACGCACAGTTTTTTCGCCGACGGAAAATCCCTGATGCTCGCCGTTGCCCGGATTCCGTATATGGGACTTGCGTTTACGGGAACGATCGGATTCTATTATGACGGAAGCCGCGAACATCGGTTCGCCACTTATCGCGGCGCCCGCGTTCTGACTTTCCGCGACAGGACAGTGAGGGTAAAGCAGGGAAAATATCTTTTGTCCGTCGTTCCGGGGAATACGGACGGCCGGAAACTTCTTGCTCCGGTCAATGGCAATATGACGCGAAAGATACGGGAAACACTTTCCGGCGAGGTGCGGTATCAATTGATTTGCGGAAAGAGAGTGTTGCTCGATGAGGTTGCCGCCTGTGCTTCTTATGAATGGGAAGTGCCGGAAGTAAAAGAGAGCGAAAGATGATGTCTTTCGCTCTCTTTTACTCTGCCATGCAGAATATAACATGCTGTCAATTACAATCGAAAGTGACGCCGGACTTGTTGGAAGATTTGACGAGTTCTATATGCGTAACACCCGGGTAAACCACAAGTTCGCTTCCGTCAATACGGGAAAGGATCAGCTGTCCGTCGTCATCTTTATGCCACAATACGGAGATGTAGGAACCGTCCACGGCATAAACGCCGCTGCCGCTTTCCATGGAGAGCGAGAGCGTTGCCGATTCGGCCGTTTCGCTGAGCGTGGAATCGCAATACAGGATCAACACGTTCTGCGCGGTCAACAGTTTATCGTTCAGTGCGTCTTTCTGCGCAACGCCGTTCGCATAGCGTGTATAGAGGCCGGTTTTGGCATTGTAGCGGAAATCTGTTCGTTGCGTTGAGGAATACTGAATACCGACATGGGTGGCAATTTTGCCGGACAGGGAAAGCGTTTCGCTGTCTTTGGCGAAGCGGAAGACGGGCGTTGCGGCGTCGGCCAGGGTATTGATGCCGGTCTGGCGCAGTGTATTCTGGAACAGTGTGCCCGTAGTGAAAATATTATGCGGAGAGAGACGACCCTGTTCCTTGTAGAAAGCGCCGCTGTTTTTGACGGTTGAGACAATATTGTTGCCGGAAATGTCGGTGCCGACCGAGCCGTCCGCGGTTCCGGCGTGAACGAGCGCCGCGCCGAAGAACGCGGCGATGTCGCGACAGTAGTCGGTCGACGCGCGTATGGAACCGATTTTCGGAATTTCCGCGTAGCGGGTGGTGACGAGCAGGAGTTTCGTCGAACCGTCCTGCATCGGTGCTTCCACGAGAATATCGGCGTAAGACGTGCCGTATTGCGGGAGGGCGGCGTCCGTATTGCCGAGCATGAAAGCCATGGGTCGTATATTGGCGGCGCTTTCGCTACAGGAAAGTCCCGTCAGAGGATGAAAAACCAGCGGTGCAGAAGTGGGTTTATCACTACTGTCCGCCGGATTGCTTTTTTCACTGTTTTCGTCATTTTCCGACACCGACTGGTTGCCGCTGTCCTTATCGCCGGGAACGAGAGAATTCATTTCACAGGCGGTGAGGGTATGTAACAGAAGAACGACGGAAAGAATCGAGGGCAGAATACGCCCGAATATTTTACGCTTTTGCATAGCGTTTACCTCCTTGACACCTTTGTGTCACGCTATAATCAGATTTTTATGCGCGGTTTGCGCGGTCGAGCCATGCGATGCCGAGATCAAATGCGGCGTAGAGCCCGTCCTGAATGGTATTTTTTTCGATTTTGTTCGTACCATCGGTGGAAACGATCTGTACCATGACTTTGTCGGGAATTTCCACTCCCAGCTTCTCGTCTTTTTTCTGGCTCATGATCATGAGAAACAGATAGAATTTCTCGGACATATCGCCATAATAGATTTCATTTCCCTGACGTACAAGGGGTTTTCCTTTGAACTCAAGGAATTTACCCTGAATGCCGGTTGGTGTTATCATAGCTTGTACTCCTTTCAAATGTAGTCGGAAGGGGAAAACCTTCTTTCTTCATCATACTCTTACGGCCGGGTGCTGTCAATTGCTTCGACAAAACTTGACGACAAGTTTTCGTCGGGCGTATTCGCGCTTTTTCGGTAAGGGGCGCAGTGAAAAAAGTAATCCCCTGACCGAATTTGCGGAAAACAGAGCGTGCATAGCGAATCGGCGCGCATGGCCTTGGCGGCCTGACGCGCGGCTTCTTCCGGCAACTGACGGTAATCCGCCGGTTTTGTGAGAAGAGGAAACGCCTGTCTTTTTTGTATATCGCGCAATAACGTCCGACCGATCGGATCGGCGGCGAGCACCGTCGTGTAGCGTGGAAGTGTTTTCAGCTCGGAGGAGGTAACGCCGAGCAGGATATTCCGCAACGCGCGACGAATGCGTGCGGCCGTGTATTTTTTGGTAGCGGCCGACCGAAGAAAAGAATGGATATCCGTCGCTTTTTCGGCTTGCGAAAAAAGACGGTTATATAAACCGCCGCCCGCGTCGGCAAAGTCGGCGTCGGGATCGGGCGTATTTATAGCGAAATAGGAGAGAACGGCCGGAGAAAGCGCCTCCGCGTTCATGGGAAAAATGCCTGCCGCGATTGCCTTACGGAAGATGGAGTGCGTGCTTTGCGGAAGGTAAGGCAGGACGCTTTCGCAACCGTTTTCGCGAATGATTTTGCGAAGCGCGGCAGCGGAGAGAATGTCGGAGGCGTTGGTGACGTCCGCCTCTGCGTCATGCGGCGAACCGACACGGCGCACGGTGTGAAAGTCAAACGGCAATCCGGCTTTACTGGCGGCGCGGATATATTCCGCTCCGAGAAGATTGTTGGGGGAAAGAAGAAACGCGGCGATTTCTTCGCCGTAGAGCGCAGAGACGGTACGGGCATATACGGCGGGAAAGCCGTCTTTTTCGTGTTTTTCCGTTTCACGTACGATACGGTGAAGCGCGGGATCGGCGGTGGCGCGTGCCGCGCGGAGACAAAGTTCGATATCGCCGCTTTCACTGCCGAACGACAGGACATCGACGACGCCGAGCGCGCCGAGAATATGAACGCCGGCGGTCGCAAACACAGGTGCGGATTCGCCGGAGAAAGGGAAAGGCAATTCCAGTACAAGATTAACGCCGGATTCTACTACGGCGGCGGCACGGGTATATTTATCCGCAACGGCGATGTCGCCGCGTTGGGTGTAGTTGCCGCTCATAACGGCGATAATCCGCGTATCGCAACCGTATACGCGCCGTATTTCTTCAAGCTGGAGGGCATGACCGCGGTGAAAGGGATTATATTCGGCGATGATTCCGACGGTTTTCATGCAGTTTCCTCCCGCAGTAAATTTCGGTAAAAATACTTGATTATAGCGCGCGAATGATATATAATAGAAGTGTCATAAAAGAAAAGTGAGGACACATCATGAATGTACTTGTAATCAATGCGGGCAGTTCTTCTCTGAAATATCAGTTGATGAACACCGATACCGGCGCGGTCAGGGCAAAGGGCAACTGCGAGCGCATCGGAATTGAGGGCGGCAATCTCCGCCATAAAGCGGAAGGGAAAGACGAGTTCGTTCTCGAACGCTTTTTCCCGAATCATGCCGAAGCGGTGAAAGAAGTCGTGAAAGCGCTGACCGACGCGCATCACGGTTGCATCGCTTCCATGAAAGAGATTGACGCGGTGGGACACCGTGTGGTTCACGGCGGTCCGTATTTCACAGGAGCCGTTCTGCTTGACGGGGACGTGATGGAAAAACTGAAGAAGTGCATTGATCTCGCACCGCTTCATATCCCCGGTTCAATCGACGGTATCAACGGTTGCACCGAGGCAATACCCGACGTACCGCAGGTATTGGTATTCGATACGGCATTCCACCAGACTATGCCGGAAGAAGCCTATTGCTATCCGATCAACTATGATCTTTGCGAAAAATATGCCATTCGCCGTTACGGATTCCACGGTTCTTCGCATAAATATGTCAGCCGTGAGGCGATCCGCCTTCTCGGCGGTAAGGCCGAGGGAACGAAAATTATTACCTGCCATCTCGGCGGCGGATCTTCGATTGCGGCCGTGAAAGACGGTAAAGTAATGGATACGACAATGGGCTTTACGCCGCTTGACGGTCTCGTCATGGGAACGCGTTGCGGTTCAATTGATCCGGCCATCGTCACATTTCTTATGGAAAAGGAAAATCTCACTCCGGCAGAAATGAATACGCTTATGAACAAGTCTTCGGGTCTTGCCAGCGTTTCGGGAGTGTCGTCCGATTGCCGCGATATTGTCAATGCGGCGGACGCAGGCAATCCGCGCGCCGCTCTTGCAAAGAAACTGATGTGTTATCAGATTAAAAAGTACATAGGCGCTTATGCGGCGGTGATGAACGGCGTGGACGCCATCGTGTTTACGGCGGGCATCGGAGAAAACAACTGGCCGTTTCGAGAGGGCGCCGTGGATGGACTGGATTATCTTGGCGTGAAGCTGGACAAAGAGAAAAATAAAAATCAACCGCGTCCGGCCGTCACAGCTGAACTTTCGGCAAAGGATTCCAAGGTGAAAGTTTTCCTGATTCCGACAAACGAAGAACTGGTTATCGCTTCCGATACCGCGGATATCGTTGCCGCCATGCATTAAGAAAAGCGGGAATGCGTGAAATGCGTTCCCGCTTTTTTCATGCACTATATATAGTAGCACATTTTGCTGTAAAAGTCAACTTTATCCGCGTAAAAGCGATAAAATTCTTTCCTTCAGGTTGTTCTGACATGTTTCTTTTTCTGGAAAGTCCATGGCGGCTATGAATTTTTCCTCAAGTGCAAAATGATATTCGCCGGCATTTTTGAAGGCGGCGATGGCGTGTTCCTCCATAGACGCTTTTTCCGAAAGCAGTACGCGCAGGTCGCCTTTGATTTTTGAAAAATACTTTTTGTCTATAAATCTCATTGGATTGACATATTTAAAGTCATTTTTATCCATATGTGAAGTGTCCGCGTTCAGGAAAAGAATACGGTCGCACGGGAAGTATATGCCGTCTGTAATCTCCTGTGAAAACGGGGATTCGATACGTATTGTGCGGTATCCGTTCTCTTTGGCATACTTTCTCATTTTTTCAAAATAAAGCGCGGCAAAACCGTAACGGTTACCGATATAACATATATTTTCGGCCTCTGCTTCCAATGTTTCAAAGTGGCAGATGCCGCGCATACTGACAGCGTCCGTAATGCGCGTTTCTTCGATGCTTTTATCGGTGGTCAGAGGGCGCAGCATCCGACGGATAGCGCCTTCGAGTTTTTCCCCGTTAACAGCGGTGCGAAGCAATTTGCGCGCCGCCGTATCGGCTTTTCCGGCAATGGCAAGATAGGTGTAACCGCGTGCGAAAGCATCGCTTTTCTCTTTCATTAAATAGAGAATCTCTTCACGGTTTTCCATAAGCTCGTCGCTGTTCCAGAATGCGCCGAGATTGATGATTTCGTCTATTACGCCGGGAATATCCGCACAGCGGGCGTGCGGCGCCGTACCGTCAAGAACGGCAATTTTCCCATGCGTACCGGTGATCACCACACCGTCCAGTGAGGCGGGATCGGAAGAGCAATAGTAGTAGGTGACCGCATATCCGTTTTCTTCCGCGGCGTTTCCCACTTCTTTCATCAGCCGGCTTTTTCCCGTACCGGGGCCGCCTTTCAGAACGAAAATATGACGGTAATCCTCCGAGGGATACACGGTCGCGTAATAACTGCGGAAACCGGTGTACCCGTTTGCGGCCGCAAAATAGGCATTTTTTTGCTTTATCTCCGATGTATAGCTCATAAAGTACTCCTTAACAGTCGGCAAAGCCGAATTTTATCTATTGTCAGCGTATGCAAACGCAATCGGAAATGTTTAGAAAAAATCCCGCAATTTGCAAATTTCACGAGGAATATTGAAAATCAGCTTGACAAATCGGAAATCGTGCTATATAATATATACGTTCATGCACGTGGAGGCTTAGCTCAGTTGGTCAGAGCGTTCGGTTCACATCCGAGAGGTCGAGGGTTCGAGCCCCCCAGTCTCCACCAATCGAAACCTAAATCGGGTCTTTTGATTCGATTTAGGTTTTTTTGTATGAAAGGAGCGCTTCGACCGTTATGAGAATAGAGAAAACAACGGGAAAAGATTTACAGCAATTAAATGCCGCATTTGATTCAAATCCTTGTCCCGAAAATCTGATAGCGGATGAAGAGGATGGGGAAGAACCGGATTTGACGCCGGAGGTTGCCATGAATCTCCCCCTTAAAACCGTTTTAAGTTTTTTGAGGGTGAAACGCTGATCGGCAGCGCCGTTCTTGATACAAGCGATTCGACAATCAATCTTCTCAGCCGGTTATTTATTGCTCCGTCGTACCAGGGAAAGGGATACGGATACCGGGCATGGCGGGAAATCGAACAGAATTATACCACCGCTCCTTATTGGAAACTCAGAACGCCGACCTATCTTTTCGGAAACGTTTGTTTTTACATTAACAAATGCGGTTTTGCCATTACAGGCGTTGGGGATATCGGCGAAGACGGAATCGGGATGTTTGTCTTTACTAAAAAAGTGAAATGAATATATCTTTCTTGTCAGAATGAAAAATCCCATATTTCGATATAGGGATTGCCAAATGCTTTTTCTGCGATACGGACATTGCGCTTTGATAAGAAAACGTGTTATTTGTGACGGTGGTAATTAACATCATTTTTACAAAATATGAAAAAAGTTCTCGGTTTACTATTGACAAAAAGGGAAAACTATGATACAATAAACCGCGTTGGAGGCATAGCTCAGTTGGTTAGAGTACTTGCTTGACATGCAAGGGGTCACAAGTTCGAGTCTTGTTGTCTCCACCAAGTATGATGATCTATAAGTTTTTTCTTATAGGTCATCTTTTTATTTTGTGTTTACAATCGACTTATTTTGTGTTTACAATCGACCGGAGAAATGGTATAATGGTTGCGACGGTATACATGGATCGAATTTTCGGAAAGGTGGAATATTATGATAACGGCACCCGTTTCAAAAGATCAATTGGTGTATTGGAAACAGATATGGTAAGAAAATTTATCTTCCCTTAAACCCAACCGAATCAGCGGAACACAACTGAATGAATACTTTAAAGGTGCATATTCTCCCGAAATCTGTGAGGACAAACATTTTCGGGAAGCTGTTGCGTTTAATCTGAAAGAGCAGTACGGAAAAGAAACGGCCGGTTATGCCAATATCGTTTGCTATTCGGTGAATAAAGATATTTATGTGGGAATTGACCTGAATACAGGATTTTTTCAGGTAGAGAGCAAAGATATAGAGAAGTAAATACCGATCTATGTTGACTTGTATGTCAAAAGAGGTTTGGATAAAGATGACTTGCGGAATTATGTTACGGTAGGTCAATATATAGAACTGTCAAGCAAATAAACCCGTTTCTTCGGATTGTACGCGTAAAAAAGGACGACGATATAACACGCTGCCGAAAATCAGCCGGAAGCAAGAGCTTGCAGTACATGAAAAGATCCCGGTACCGGCGTATCGGGACTTTTCTTTTTACTGACGGGGGTCATCGGATAAAAACGCATAAGGTTTTTTCGTAACGGCCGCATATTCGTGTGCAACTGAAACAAATCCGTTTTTTCTTAATGGGAAATGCTATTTTTCTCCGCAAAGCGTCTTGACATTTTTATAGTATCTTGGTATAATTTTATAGGTATGTTCTGCGATGCGTTGCCGGAAACAGCCGCCGGCCCGTCGCTACCTTTTTTCGTGACGGCAAACGCTAAGGAAAATGCCCGTCTACGGAAAAATTGCAAGGTGTCACCTGAATTTTTTATATTTCGGAGGGCTCTGTATGGCCATTAAAGTTACGATATGGAACGAATATCGCCACGAACGGGAAGAAGCGCCCGTTCATGCCCTGTATCCCGACGGTATTCATAATTTCATCAAGAATTTTCTTTCCGACTGCGAGGATATGATCGTCCGCACCGCCACACTGGATATGCCCGACGAGGGACTTCCGGACGAACTTCTGAACGATACGGACGTTTTGCTCTGGTGGGGACATGTTGCCCATCATGAAGTAAGCGACGCATTGGCGGAAAAGGTGAAGCAACGTATTTATGAAGGCATGGGATTTTTGCCGATGCACTCCGCGCATATGTCCAAACCATTCTGTAAAGCCGTCGGTATGACCGGCAATATCAATTGGGGGCGCGAACAGAAGTCGATCATGTGGAACGTATGTCCGTCTCACCCGATTACGGAGGGAATTCCGGCAAACTTTGACCTTGGGGTCGAAGAACTTTACAGCGAGCCTTTCTTTATTCCGAAACCGGAGGACATTTTGTTCCTTACCTGGTATGAAGACGGAAACGTTTTCCGCGGCGGCGTTACCTACACGCGCGGAAACGGCAAAATCTTCTATTTTCACCCCGGGCATGAAGCGTGCAGGACTTATTATAATCCTTATGTACAGCAAATTTTGAAAAACGGAATCCGTTGGTGCGCGCCTGCCAAAATTGATCCGAGCCTGTATAATGTGAACCGGCATCAGGACGAACCGGTTTTCAAAGGGTAAGCGGATCCCTGATTTTTCGACAATAAAATATTGAAGAGGTATAGTATGAAGGATTCATTGTTCGGTGAACTTTGCGTCATCGGCATGCGCGGTTGCGAGGATTTCGTGGCGCAGGTCGACCATTTTCTGCAGGATTGGAGACGCCACGACACGGAAGGCACTTACGTTGTGAAAGCGGAATGTCCCCGTTTCGGAAGCGGCGAAGGCAAGGGTATGGTTCACCATTCCATGCGCGGCGCGGATATCTTTATTATTTCGGACGTTTTCAATCACGGTGTTACATATAAGATGTACGGTCAGACCGTTCCGATGAGTCCCGACGATCATTTTCAGGATCTGAAGCGCGTTATCGGCGCCATCGGCGGCAAGGCGCGCCGCATTTCAGTTATTATGCCCATGCTTTATGAGGGACGCCAGCATAAGCGTTCGGGCAGAGAATCGCTTGACTGCGCCATGGCGCTTCAGGAACTGGTCAGCATGGGCGTGGCAAACATCATCACGTTTGACGCGCACGATCCCCGTGTCCAGAATGCGATTCCGCTGATCGGCTTTGACAATGTCCGTTCCAGCTACCAGATGATCAAGGCCATGATTGCCGAGTATCCCGACATCAGAATCGACAAAGAGCATATGATGATCATTTCCCCCGACGAAGGCGGCATGAGCAAGTGCATGTATTACGCCTCCATGATGGGAATTGACCTCGGTATGTTCTATAAGCGCCGCAACTATACCGTGATCGTGAACGGAAAGAACCCGATCGAAGCGCACGAATATCTCGGAAGCGACGTGAAGGGAAAAGACGTTATTGTTGTCGACGATATGATTTCTTCCGGCGAGTCGATCATTGACGTGGCAAAACAGTTGAAAGAAAAGGGCGCAAACCGTATCTTTGTTTTTGCTACCTTCGGCCTGTTCTGCAACGGACTTGAGGTGATGGACGAAGCCTATACCGAAGGACTCTTCACCCGTATTTTCACGACCAACCTGATCTACAGAACGCCCGAGCTTCTGAAACGCGAATGGTACGGAGACGTCAACATGTGCAAGTATGTTGCCTATCTTATCGACACGCTGAACCACGACGAGTCGATAAGTTCGCTTCTCGATCAGTCGAAGCGTATCCATAATGTGCTTGATAAACATAAGGCGCAGATGGAGAAACTGGGAAAATAACCGCCGAACGGGCGGAATTCCCCGGGAAATACCCGTAAATCATGCGGCTTGTCCGAAAACTTTAAGAAAGCGTGTATTGACATGAAAGAATTTGAAGTACTGACCAAAATCTATTTCGGCGCGTCATCGCTCGATCATCTTATGCATGTTTCTTATGAACGTGTGATGATTTTTGCCGATCCTTTTGTGGTCAGCAGCGGTCTTATTCACCTTGTGACCGATCGCTTGGACCGCGCGCATACTTCTTATACGATATTCAAAGATATTATCCCCGATCCTCCGGTCGAAAAGGTAATTGAAGGCGTTTCCGCGCTTTTGCGTGACCATCCGCAATGCATGATTGCCGTCGGCGGCGGTTCCGCCATCGACCTTTCAAAATCCGTGCGTAAATTTGCGGAACAGGTAGAACCTTCTTACCGTCCGCCGCTGATCGCCATTCCGACCACAAGCGGTACCGGCAGTGAAGTGACCTCATTTTCGGTCATTACCGAGCCGGAAAAGAATCTGAAACATCCGCTTTCGTCTCCCGATATGGTTCCCGACGAGGCGATTCTCGACGCCGACCTTGTCAAGAGCGTACCGGCGTCCATCACCGCCGATACGGGTATGGATGTTCTGACGCACGCCATGGAGGCTTACGTCAGCGTGAATAACAACGAGTTTTCCGGCGCTCTTGCCGAAAAGGCTGTGGAGATCTGCGGTCAATTTCTGATCCGTTCGTATCTTAACAACAACGATACCCATGCGCGCCAGAAAATGCATGTTGCTTCCTGCCTTGCGGGATTGGCGTTCAACTCCGCGTCCCTCGGCCTGAATCACGGTATGGCGCATCAGCTCGGCGCGATGTTCCATATTCCGCACGGCCGCGCCAATGCGATTCTTCTTCCTTATATTATTGAATATAACAGCGAGATCAACCGCGACAGCAGAAGTCGGGAACATTACGCACCCTGCGTCCGCAAATATTGCAATATCGCGCGTATTCTTGGCGTCAGCAACTTCAACGAAATCACGACGATCCGCGCGCTGGTCAGCTATGTTCAGTTCCTGTCCAAGGAAATGAATATCCCGCTCCGCATTTCGGAAATCGGCGGAATCAGCGAAGGGGAGTACATGGCGGCGATTGATTCCATGGCCACGGCCGCTCTCGCCGATGCTTGCACGGCAACCAATCCGCGCACCCCCACTCACGAAGAAGTGGCGGCGATTTACCGCGCAATGTGGTGACATAAAAATACCTCAATTTGGTAATAAAAACAATTCGGCATTTGAAGTTCGGCAGAACTTTCGGTGCCGAATTTTGTTTTGCTAAAAATCACAATATATAGATTGATTTTTTGTACATATCACTAAATATTGAGAAAACGGCTTGACTTTTCTTCTTGATTGTGGCATAATAATGCCATGCGACAAATGCGGATTTCCGAATAAATTCGTTCGGAAATGCAGCATTTTTTTGGAGGGATAACGCTATGAACATCATCAAGAGAAGCGGGGCGGAAACCGTCTTTGACGAATCGAAAATTCTGACCGCTATTCATAAAGCCAATGATTCTGTAGAACCTGATTACCGTATTTCCGAAGAGGAGATACGAAAGATTGCCGCCGACGTGACAAAGACCGCATCCGAAAGCGGCCGCGCCATGAACGTGGAGGAGATACAGGATCTTGTTGAAGATCACTTGATGGCGCTGAAAGCGTTTAAACTCGCGCGTAACTATATTACGTATCGCTATCGTCGTTCCATTGTCCGCCGTTCCAATACAACGGACGATCAGATTTTAACGTTGATTGAATGTAATAACGAGGAAGTCAAGCAGGAAAACTCCAATAAAAACCCGACCGTTAACAGTGTACAGCGCGACTATATGGCCGGCGAAGTATCGAAAGACATTACAAAGCGGATTCTTTTGCCCGCGGATATTGTGGAAGCGCACGAAAAGGGGATCATTCATTTTCATGACGCCGACTATTTTGCGCAACACATGCACAACTGCGATCTTGTGAATCTGGAGGATATGCTTCAGAACGGCACGGTTATCAGCGGTACGATGATCGAGCGCCCGCACAGTTTTTCGACCGCCTGCAATATTGCGACCCAGATCATCGCGCAGATCGCCTCCAACCAGTACGGCGGGCAGTCGATCTCGCTGACGCATCTGGCGCCGTTCGTGCAGGTCAGCCGCGAGCGCATCCGCCGCGAGGTCGCGGCCGAGATGCAGGCCATCGACGCGCATCCGGGCGAGGAGAAGCTGGCAGAGCTGGTCGAAAACCGCGTGCGCGAGGAGATCCGCCGCGGCGTGCAGACGATCCAGTATCAGGTCGTCACGCTGCTGACTACGAACGGCCAGGCCCCGTTCGTGACGGTGTTCATGTACCTCGGCGAGGCGAAAAACGAGCAGGAGCGCCACGACCTCGCCATGATCATCGAGGAGACGCTGCGCCAGCGCTATCAGGGCGTGAAAAACGAGAAGGGCGTGTGGGTCACGCCGGCGTTCCCGAAGCTCATCTACGTGCTGGAGGAGGACAATATTACCGAGGGTTCGAAGTTCTGGTATCTGACGAAGCTTGCTGCCCGCTGCACCGCCAAGCGCATGGTGCCGGACTATATCTCGGAAAAGAAAATGCGCGAGCTGAAGCTCTCCAAGGGCGAGATGCCGGGTCACGGCGACGTGTATACCTGCATGGGTTGCCGCAGCTTCCTCACGCCCGACCGCTCCGGCACAGGCTGGAACAATGTGGCAAACGCCGGCAATTACGAGCCGGGTAAGCCCAAGTATTACGGCAGATTCAATCAGGGCGTCGTGACGATCAACCTGGTGGATGTGGCGCTGTCGTCGAACGGTGCGCTCGATAAGTTCTGGAAGATCTTCGACGAGCGGCTGGAGCTTTGCTACAAAGCCCTCATGTGCCGCCACAACCGCCTCAAGGGCACGCTCTCGGACGCGGCGCCGATTCTCTGGCAGTACGGCGCGCTGGCGCGGCTCAAAAAGGGCGAGCCGATCGATAAGCTCCTGTACGGCGGCTATTCGACCATTTCCCTCGGCTACGCGGGACTTTACGAATGCGTCAAGTACATGACCGGCAAGTCTCACACGGACCCTGCCGCGACGCCGTTTGCGCTCGATATCATGCAGCACATGAACGATGCCTGCAAGCGCTGGAAGGAAGCGACCGACATCGACTTCTCGCTCTACGGAACGCCGCTGGAATCGACGACGTACAAGTTTGCCAAGTGCCTGCAGAAGCGCTTCGGCATCGTCGAGGGCATCACGGACAAGAACTACATCACAAACTCCTATCACATCCATGTGACCGAGCATATCAACGCCTTCGACAAGCTCGCGTTTGAGTCGCAGTTCCAGGCGCTCTCGCCCGGCGGCGCGATCAGCTACGTGGAGGTGCCGAACATGCAGAACAACATCGACGCCGTGCTTGAGGTCATGAAGTTCATCTATGATCACATCATGTACGCCGAGCTGAATACCAAGTCGGACTATTGCCAGGTCTGCGGTTTCGATGGCGAAATCGAAATCAAGGAAGACCCCGACGGCAAGCTGGTCTGGACCTGCCCGCAGTGCGGCAACACCGACCAGTCGAAGATGAACGTCGCGCGCCGGACGTGCGGCTACATCGGCACCCAGTACTGGAACCAGGGCAGAACCCAGGAGATCCGCGACCGCGTCCTGCACCTGTAACTCTATCATTTGATTTGCAATCAGACGTTTTCTTCAAAACAGAAAAGCAGCCCTGCTTGATGCCGCCTTTATGGTGTGCGTCAAGCAGGGCTGTTTTTGAAAATTGTGTGCAGCATCGGTTGCTGGGGTTCTCATGGTCTGATATAATAAGACTATAAAACAGAATACAGAACGACA
>CAJLXA010000032.1 GCA_905210485.1 uncultured Eubacteriales bacterium
ATTGCCGACGTGAGATACGCCTTCCGCTGTCAGAGCGGCAAGAATCAGCGCCGCGCCGCCACGCAGATCGGTGGCGGTCACATCGGCACCTTTTAACGGAATTCCGCCGCGTATGACGGCGGTACTGCCGTCGACGGCGGCCTCCACACCGAACGACTGCAATGCGCCGACATATCGGAACCGGTTTTTCCAGACTTTCTCCGTGATTTTTCCCGTTCCTTCCGCGGCGGTCAGCAAAGCGCCGAACAGCGGTTGCATATCCGTGGGGAAGCCGGGATAAGGCGCCGTGACAACAGAGGTGGCACAGAGACATGCGGGAGCGTCTGCCGTGACAAAATGTTCGCCGGTGCGAATACGGCATCCCATGCGGGAGAGTACGTCCACAATGGCGGTCATTTCGCCGGGATCGCCGCCGTTTACTTTAACGCAACCGCCTGTGGCGGCGCCCATATAAAGATAGGTTCCGGCCTCGATCATATCGCCGATCAGACGGTGGCGCGTTCCTTTCAGCGCGGGGACGCCGCGGACGGTCAGCGCGGAAGTGCCGTCACCCGTGATATGAGCGCCACTGTTCCGCAGAAAGGTGATAAGGTCCGTGATGTGCGGTTCGGCCGCGGCATTTTCGATGACGCTTACTCCCTCGGCCGTTACGGCGGCAAGCAGGGCGTTGACGGTGGCGCCCACCGAAGGGTGCGGCAAAACAATGTGCGCACCGCGCATGTGCGTGGCAATAGCATAGATCCTGCCGTTCTCCTCCGCAATCTCGGCGCCGAGTGCGCGCAATGCGGCAAGATGATAATCAATGGGGCGGTTTCCGAAGTCACAACCGCCGGGAAGCGGAATTTCGGCCTCGCCGAAGCGGGATAGGCAGGCGCCGAGAAGATAGACGCCTGCCCGCAGTTCGCCTGCTTCCGAAAGGTCGCGCGCCGGTCGCAGAGCTTGCGTGTCAATAACGGCCGTTCCGTCTTTCAGGCGGATAACGGCTCCCATTTTTTTCAGAATGTTCAGGGCGGTATGTACATCCCTTATATCGGGAAGATTTTCAATTACAGTCGGTGTTTCCGACAGAATGGCAGAAAACAGAATCGGCAATGCGGCATTTTTGGAGCCTCCCACGGTAATGTCCCCGGAAAGCCTTTTTCCGCCGGTGATACGGTAGCAATGCATATACTGTCGCTGGCTCCTTTCGCGGTTTTGGTGCAGAGGGATTCATAGGCAGTATATACGGTAGAAAAGAAAACGGTGACGCGCCCCGGAAATGTTACGCGGACGACGCGTGAAATGAAAAATACGACGTTTCCGTTAAAAGCGCGACAGTTTCGATAGAGAAACAAAAAAGAAAAACCGCATGAAATGCATAGATAAATGCACATTTCATGCGGTTGTATTTAATTAAAGACGTTAATTTGCCGCTATGACTTCGTTGTAGTAGGCAACGGCCAGATCGACGACAAGGCCGTATGCCACTTCGCCCGGCGTGCCCTGCGAGATAAGATACGAATTGTTCATGGCGGAGGACACGTTATGCACGGTCTCATTACGGTGAGCGCGGTAACATTCGCTGTATGCGACGACCTCGGTTCGCAGAACCGTATTGTAGCCGTTCATCATTTCCCGGTAGCGGGTGCGGTCGGCTTTGTAAAGCGCGTTTGCAAGATAGTCGGCCATGTTCAGGTAGCCGACATAACGGAGATAGGGGTCGGACGCGTGCGTACAGGCAAGAAACGCCACGAAGTTCGCTTCGTTTTCCGGCGCAATTCCGCGTTGGTGAGCCATTTCGTGCGCGGCGGTGAAAACCGTACTGTAATCGGGGTAGGTCGTATTGATATTGGATTCACCCGTAAAGAAGGAATAGACGCCGACAATGCCCGTGTAGGTCATGGGATCCGAAAGCATGATGCGTTTGAGACGCGTATTATGCGACTGCAGAAAGGGGTATTCTTCGGACAGCGAGGCATAGGCTTCGTTCAGCTTGTCCGTCATGGTATCCCAGTCGTATGGCATGACGGTGCCGTTTTCGGTCAGGGTAAACGAGGAAGACAGCGCGTTGGCCTCATCACGCACCCATTTCATCGTGTTATACAGTTCGTCCGCGCTCACTGCCTCGTCGCGGAGACCGAGACGGTCGGCGAGCGGCGTTGTCTGATATCCGACCGCATAAGTGGCGACAAACAGCGTATAAATCACCATGGGAACAGACAGCGTTGCCGCCACATAGCGACGAAAACGTTTCCCGTTCTTGATCGAGCGGATTCCGAAAACAATGATCAGTATAAGAAAGACGGGAATCAGGCAGACAAGGATTTCGGCGAGGGAAAAAGAGAACCAGCCGGTGAGTTTTGCCATGAGGAAACGGCAGGCGGCGGAAACGGTGCGGTTATAAAAGTCGGCAAACGGGCGAGAGAGTTTTGCCACAAGCCGTATGATGACCGCAAGGAGAAACAGCGGAAGAACAAGACGGAAAAAAAGACTTTTCTTTTTCATAATAAGCACCTCATATTTCGGTAATTCACGGTGTTTTGTGAGTCGGTGGCCGGAAAAGGCCGCTTAAAATGAAATCAGAATTTGTGCCGTTCGCTGTAGTTGGCATCGAAACCGTAAACTTTGCGGTTTGACGGAAGGAATATCGTAAGAATCAGGGCGAGAATCAGCACCATCGTGACGGCAAGTCCGCCCTCCGGACCGAATGTGCCGCCGTTTGTCAGTTCCATACCCGCCGTCGATGTGACGCGGAAGAAAGAGGGGAGCGCTCCCATTCCGCTGACCGAAGCGCCGAAAAGACACCCTTCCGCAAAATTCCATGCGCCGTGTAAGGCGAGGCAGAGAAAGATACTGTTTGTGCGCAACATCAGTAAGGAAAGAATGAGGCCGAACAGAAAAACGTTGACAAAGGGCAGAAAGCCGAATCCGGGGTTCGCCGCGTGCATGAGGGCGAACAGCAAAGCGTTGCCCGCAACCGCAAAGAGCGGGCCGCGGGTAATGGAAAGCGACATCATGAAGTATCCGCGGAGAAGTATTTCCTCCGACGCGCCCTGTATAAGAAACGCAAGGAAAAACAAAAGTATCATCGGTACGGAGACCGTTTCCGCCCGCGTGACCGTGACCGATCCGTTAAGACAGGCGATGCCGACGGAGGCGGCGAACAGCAGGATTCCCGCAGGTAGGCCGATAAGGTAAAGGGGAACGGCCTTTTCCTTTTTGAATCCCATGGAGGCAAGACTGCGCTTTTCGATGAAACGGCAGAAGAGAATGGCGGTTATGAGAACAATGGCGGTGGAAAAAAGCGTGCACAGAATATAATTTGTATTTTCCGAAAGGGAGATCAAAAGTTGAGAATAGGCGTTAAGATCACCGTTTTTCAATGCGACGCTGATTTCGGAGAAATGGGGGACCATGGCAAACAGGAGATAGAGGAATGTGGGAATCCCCGCGAGAAGATTTCCGACATAGTAGACGATAATGAACAGAAGAAGCTGTGAAAAAACAGAATAGCGGCGATATACTTTCTGCGCATCGAGGAGAAGCGGGGAACGGTTGTAGTCATAAAGAGGCATCGGAGACTTCCTTTCGTTTTTTTCTTATGTGGGCGACTATGTACTTTAAGAGTAAAAGTACGGCCGTGAAAGTCAGGTAACCCGCGTAGTCGATCAGGACATCAAGTGTGGAAGAGCCGCGTTCCGAAAAGATCTGCAATGTTTCATCGGTTACGGCAATAAGTAAACCAAAGTTTACGGAAGAAAGGATTTTTACAGCGCCTTTCAGTCCTATGCTCCCGAAAAAAAGCAGGACTTCGGTTCCGAGAATGCCAAATTCCGTAAAGTGAGCCAGTTTACGGATATAGCGGGTCAAAAACAGCGCCATGGGATTATCTTTCCCCAGAATATCGGTAAATATTTTCAGCGTGCCGTCGGAAACTGCCGCGGATTCGCTCCGTGACATGAGAGAATTGCCGAAGATGAATCCCAGTGTGAGTATGATAAGAATGAAGAGAAAAAACGAAACGGCAAATTTTGTTTTTCTTTTCATAAAGGACTCCTTACGGATTGTCGGTATCAACGCCCGTTTTGTCTATGCGGGCGCACAGCGCCGCGTCCACTTTGTCCGGCGCGACGAAAACCGTGGCCTTATCGTGCAGATCACAGGCTTCCCGTATCTCGGCCGGGTCGCAGAATACCGTGGTTTTTTCATCGGCGATTACGGTATTTTCGTCCGCCCATGAAGCATAGGAGGCATAGGGCGTCGGCAGGAAGCGGCAGAGCGGCGATGATGACGGGTGGTTACGGTCAATTTCCACGATATTATGGCGCGTATGCCAGTGAGAGGCGCCGCTCCCGTGCAGGAAAACCGTATAATCTCCCGTATCTCCGCCGGCTTTCTCGCCGGGACGGATATAGTTTTCGGCAATGGCATTGATAGGTTGCGCCTGGTACAGCGTGCAGTTTCCGCCCGTAACACGGACGGCGGCATAGTTCCCGGCGGTTGCGTAATTTTCAATGCGGTTCCGGAGAATCATGGTACGGGCGATATTATGCACTTTTCCGCCGCGGTAGTTAACGGGGGCGTTACCCGCGCCGAGCGTGACAGCTTCGCACGCAAGATCACGGAACGTGTTACGGTAAATATTCAGATTGAAAGCGACATCGGCGCGGACGGCGGGACTGTTGCGGAAGTCGTAGCCGATATGCGTGAAAGTGCAGTTTTCTATTTTGATGTTGCGGTTATCGTTGGATGGCGAAAACGGCGCGCCGCTTCCGCACACGATGGCGGAGCCTCCGATGTCCGAAAACACTGTGCGGGAAATCTTCACCCCATCGGTTTTTCCGGTGAAGGAAACGGCGTCGGCGGCGATATTCCGGAACGCGCAGGAGACAATGTCGATCCGATTGCCGTTAACAAAACAGAACGGCGTTTCTTTTACCGTTGTGCCGGAGGCCGTGAACACCAGTTTTTCAAATCGGAGGCAACGTGTATTGCGGAAAAACAAAGCGTGCGGCACGCGGGCTTCGATCTTCGCTTTTCCGGCGGTCGCCGCGGCCAATACGATCGAAAAATGCTTTTCTTCGGGCAGATTGCCGAACGGAGAAAGCGCCTCGTTTACGGGATAAACGCCGGGGGCAAAGCGGACAGTAAAGAGACAGTCCGTTTCCGCTTCCGCCGCACGTTCCGTCAGCATAAGCGCGCGGGAAAGGCTTCTGACGGGGAACGACGCTGTGCCGTCGTTTTCATCTTTGCCGTTTGCGGCGTCCAGATAGACGGTCACCGTTTTTTTATAATGTTCTTTTTCGGGAAGAGGCGCCTTATCGCTGTCACAACCGGCGGCGGAAATAATCTCCTTTACCGCGTCGGGGAGCGGATTTTCCGTGGAGAGATTGCGGACGGTATCCTTTTCGATGACGCCGATGAAACCTTCCTCGCCGTCGGGGCGCCAGACGGAGGCGGGGGTGTCGTTCCGATAATTCAGAATGTAGGTGCGCTCGATAAGGTCGTTCCGTGAGCCGCCGATGACAAAGGCGTCGCGGGGCGGCAGGTCTTCGCGCGCCAGAATCACGTTGTCATAGTCATGCCAATGAGAGGAGCCGTTATCGTGATAGATAACGCGGTAGCCGACTGCGGAATCGCCGCAGGTCTCGCCGACGATCATGTAGTTATGATGGATAAAATTGAAATACTCCTTGTACTCTGCCCATGCGTTGCCGCCGAGGGTATAGATAGCGCCTCCGTCACGCATACCGAACATAAAATTGTCGATATAGTTGTAGGCAATTTCGATGTCATACAGATTGCGGTTTTCGCCGAGCGGCCATGTGGCGATCGCCCACGACCAGCCGGCCGATATGGCCGAATAGCAGGAATTCTTTATGGTATTATGGCAGATGCGCGCCGTCATGCAAACGCCGAGAAAAACCGCGACATTGCTTTTGTACGTAAGCCCCGTGCCGTCGATGCGGTTATTCTGAATGGTAATACGATAGTTCGCGTTCGTTTCTTCATTCCATGCGGAAAGCGCGCGTCCCACGCGGATCGCCGTGGCGCCGATGCGACTGAAAACGGAATTTTTTACGGTGAGATCGGTCGTGCGCATATTGAAATTCAGCGCGTCCGCGCCCAGTTCATAAAAACGGCAACCGTCTATAAGAACGTCGGAACAGCTTTCGCAATGAACGGCGGCGTGCGTCAGGAAACCGACGTCGTTTTTCTTGATACGTCCGCACTGCCCGGTGAGATATCCGTTTTCGGTAACAAAATTGGAGGTGGTGCCCGTGAAAGCAAGACCGTGCAGGGAGAGATGCGCAATGCCCTTACATTCGAGAATGTTTTCGAGCAGCGGATAGGCGCAGGCGGCATGGCGCAGAACTTCCGGATCTTCGGGATAATAATAAACGATGCCGTTTTTGCGGTCATAGTAAAAACTGTTTTCCGACAGAAGCGCCAGATTGTTTTTCAGGCGATAGGCGCGGTGCAGGAGCGACTGACAGTAGGCTTTGACGAAAAGCGGCCACTCGTTTTTGTCAATCATAACGGCGACCTGACCGTCTTTTACGTCATCGCGGTCGATGCCGACAATATGCACGCAATGAATCTGCCATTCCACGTCGATCCACAGTTCGGTCAGCGGTTCGCAGTCGGTTTCAATGCCCTGAAGCATCGCGGGATCGAGATAGAGTTTATAGGTCAGATTTTCTTCGGCGTACCGCTGTTTTTCGTTCGGGATCGTGAACATAAGATAGCGTTCTTCGCGGCTTTCCGCAAGCGGGATCCGTCTGCCGTTGCAATAGAAATCGCGGAAGGCGGGGAAGAGTCCGTCGTTGAGGCGTTCGTCTTCCCGCATGCGGTAGGCAAAATAGGGCTTGCCCTCAACGGGAACAAATGCGTCGCCGGGAACGGAGACGTTGGACGTAAAGAGCGGGTGCGCGCCCGTATCCGCCGCCACGGTTAGGGAGGAAGCGGGGCAACCTATGTCGCCGGTCTCCAGACAGGACGTCCTGCTCTCTGCGTAAACGCCGTTTTCGACAAGAATCCGCACATGCGTTTCTTCCTCTGCGGCAAGACGTGCTTTCGCTTCGTTGATTGCCGCGTACAGACTGTGGCATGCGGCGGTATCTTTAAGGTCGGTGTTCAGAACAATGTCGGTCATATAATTCTCCTAAAATTCATGGAAGGATAAAATGAAACGGAAAACGGGCGGTGCGGGTCATTTTGAGGGATGCGCGATGTCGGCGCCGGCCCGGCGTATACGTGCGAGGAGGTCGTCGCCGATCTCGTCTTCCGGAATGAACACGGTATCTTTGTCGTGAAGATCACGTTTTTCTTTGATTTCCTTCGGGGAGCAGAATACGGCGTTCTTTTTGTCGCCAATCACGACGTTTTCGTCCGCCCATGAAGCATAGGAGGCGTGCGGTTCGGAAAGGAAGCGACAAAGGGGTTCGCATGTCGTATGATTTTTGTCGATCTCTATTATATTTCTGCGCGTGTGCCAGTGAGATGCGCCGCTTCCGTGCAGGAAAACGGTGAAGTCACCGCGTTCGCCGCCGGTCTTTCCGCCGGTATAGATATAGTTTTCTTCTATAATGTTCAGCGGTTCCCGCCGGTAAGGCGTGCAGTTCCCGCCGACGGTGGCAATAGCGGCATCGCCGCCCGAAAGGGCATAGTCGGCAATATAGTTTTCGCTGATACGGGCACGGGCGACGTTATAGTCGGAGGTTCCGGAGTGCGTGACGGAGTTGTCGCCGTGGCCGAGACGTACCGCTTCGTACGAAAGCGCACGGAAAGTGCAACGGCGGATAGTGAGAATGAAGACGACGTCAAGCGAGACGGCGGGACTGTCGTCGATGACGTAACCGATGCTGTCGAAAAGGCAGTTGTCGATGCGGATATTCCGATTGGCGTTTCCCGGAATATGCGGCGCGCCTTTACCGAAGGAGAGCGCTCTGCCGCCTATATGCGAAAATACGGAGTTGCGAACGGATACGTTTTCGGTCGTGCCCGTAAAAAGGAGCGCGCCGGCATTGATACGGCTGAAAGTGCAACCCGTAAAAGCAACGTCGTTTACGTTGTCAAACGTCATGATGGTGCTTCCGACCGAAGCGTTGCGCCCTGCAAAATCAAGGTTTACAAAAGCGATGCGCCCCATATCCGTAAAGGTGAAGGGGTGCCGCAGGGCGCTTTCGATCAGAACGCTGCCTTTTTCTTTGGCGGCAAAAGTGACGCGGAAATTTTCCGATATATAATCGCGTACGTCGAGTACGACCGCATTTTCCACCGTATAGGTGCCGGGAGCGAAGAGGATTGTGACGTCGACGTCGGTTTTGGAACTCAGAAGATCAATCAGCGTTTCCACGGCGCGGGCGATACTCGCGGTAGGGGCGTCGGCGCGGAGACCACTACGGCGGTTGCTGCCTTTTTTCGCGTCAACGTGGATCGTCATGGTGTGCGCATGCGTTTTCGGCGCGGGGACATCGGCCATGGCGAAAGAGCAACCTGCCGCCCGGATAATGTCCGCTACATTGCCGGGGAGCGCACTGTCAGTGGAAAAATCGCGGAAAGTGTCTTTTTCCGTTACATTTACGGAGCCGGGCGTGCGGGATTCCACGGACAGCGGACTGGGCAACGGATAATTCAGGATATAGGTGCGTTCGATAAGATTATTTGTGGCGCCGCCGATGACAAAGGCCGTGCGCGGCGGGAGATCGGGGCGCGCCAGAATCACATTGTCGTAATCGTGCCAGTTTGACGATCCTTGATCATGATAGATCACACGATAGCCTTCGGCCGCGTCGCCGCAGGTCTCGCCCACCACCATATAGTTGTGGTGGATGGAGTTGAAAAACGTGCGGTGTTCCGCCCAGGCGTTGCCGCCGAGCGTATAAACGGCGCCGCCGTCTTTCATGCCGTACATGAAATTGTCGATATAGTTATAGGCGATCTCAATATCGGAAAGATTCTTTTTTTCACCGAAAGGCCATGTTGCCGTTTCCCACGACCAGCCGACCGATATGGCGGAGTAGCAGGAATCTTTCAGCGTATTGTGGCAGATCTGCGCGCCGGTACAGCGTCCGATGAAAACGGCAACGTTGCTTCTGTACGTGAGACCCGTTCCGACCGTGCGGTTGTTTTCGATCACGATATTGACGGCGGCGTTTTCTTTATCGTCCCAGTAGAGAAGCGGTCGGCCGACGCGGACGGCGGTGGCGCCGATATTGCGGAAAGAGCAACCGCGAACCGTCAGGTCTTCGGTACGACGGTCAAAATTCAGTGCGTCCGCACCGAGTTCGTCAAAATCGCACCCGGCGATCAGAATATCGGTACAGTTTCTGCAATGAACGGCGGCGTCTGTCAGAAATCCCACATGGTCGCGTTTGATGTCGCCGGCCTGGCTGGTGATGTAACCGTTTTCGGTAATATAGTTGGAGGTAACGCCTGTGAAAGCGAGGTTTTCAAGCGTGATATGCGAAACGCCGTCGAAATCCATGATCTTTTCCAGAACGGGATAGGCGCATACGGCGCCGGACAGCGCATATTCGTTTTCGGGATAATAATAAATAAGGCCGTTTTTCCGATCGTAGTAGAAACTGTTCTTCGTCGTAAGCAACGCAAGATTGTTTTTCAGACGGTAAGGGCGGTGCATAAGCGACGGTACAAAGGCATGAATGAAGCACTGCCATTCGTCATCGGGTATCACGACGGCTATCTGACCGTTCCGGCGGTTTTTCCGTTCGACGGCGGCGATATGCAGGCAGTGCGTTTCCCATTCGACGTCGAGCCAGAGTTCCGTTGCGGGGTCGGCTTCCGGGTCGGTGCGGATACCTTCCAGCATAACGGGGTCAAGCCACAGGCGGTTGTCGCGGTTTTCTTCCGCGTTGCGGTTCTTTTCGTCGGGAATGGTATGAAGCAGATAGCGCGGTTCCGCGCTTGCCGCAAGACGCACGCGTTTGCCGTTGCAATAGAAGTCGCGGAAAGCGGGGAAGCGGCCGTCCGGCTGCCGTTCGCTTTCTTTCATATGATAGACAAAATAGGGTTTACCGTCCACCTTTGCGAAAGCCGAGCCGGGAAATTCGACGGTGCCGGTGAAGAGAGGGCGCGTTCCTCCGGCGGCGGAGACCGTCAGCGAAGAGAGCGGACAGGCAATGTCGCTTTCTTTCAGCGTTGTGGTTTCGGTTTCGTGATAAATGCCCTCGGAAACAGCGATACGGACATGAGTTTCCGTATCGACGGCAAGCAGTTTCCTTGCCGCTTCCATCGCGCCGTGCAGTGTACGGTAAGGGTGCTGACCTCCCTTTTCGTCCGAGCCTTTTTTCGCGTTCAGGGTGATGATGCGTTCTTTCATAAAACCTCCGATGCCGTCGCCGGTCTTCCTGTTTTCGCGCCGTCGCTTTGCTCGCGCGCGAAGCGACAGAATACGTTTGTTTATTATTATACTGTTTTTAAAGAAAGAAGTCAACCGATCGGCGTAAAAAAGTTGCGTGACGGCATAAAAAGCCGGCGTGCGCAACTTGACAATGTCGATATTTGTGGTATATAATAGAAAAGTATTTTAAAGCGCGCAACAGATATGCGCGGAACGAACGATAAGTGAGGAATGGTATGACACCTTTGTACGGTAATGCGGTCGTCGGACAATCCGGCGGACCGACCGCGGCCATAAACGCTACGCTGACGGGCGTGATCGACGGCGCGCGGGAAGCGCATGAAAAGGGCATTATCGGTAAAATGTTCGGTATGAAAAACGGGATCGAAGGCCTGCTTCATGAGAACTTTGTCGACCTGTTTAAGGAAGTGCCGGATAAAGAAAGCCGCGCGCTCCTGAAAAGCACGCCGGCGGCGGCGCTCGGCTCCTGCCGCAGAAAATTACCGCAACCGGACGGTGACGATCTGTCCGTTTACGAAGAAATTCTCCGTATTCTGAAAAAATACGATATCCGGTATTTCTTCTATATCGGCGGAAACGATTCCATGGACACCGTCTCAAAGTTGTATGTTTACTGTAAGAACGCGGGATACGATCTCCGCGTGATGGGTGTTCCGAAGACGATCGACAACGATCTTTGCGGTACCGACCACACGCCGGGTTTCGGTTCGGCGGCAAAATACATTGCCACAACGGTTTCCGAATTTCTCCGCGACTGCGCCGTTTATACGGTTCCCGCCGTAACGGTGGTGGAGATCATGGGACGGGACGCCGGCTGGCTTACGGCCGCCGCCTCTCTTGCCGGCGAAAACGGTCCCGATCTGATATATCTTCCCGAACGTCCGTTTTCCGACGAGGCGTTTATAAACGCGGTACGTAAAGCATTGGAGACTCATCCGAATGTTGTTGTGGCGGTTTCGGAGGGCGTTCGTTACGCCGACGGAACCTATGTCGGCGCGGGCGCGCAGAGCGGCGTTGCCGATGTGTTCGGCCATCAGTATCTCTCCGGAACGGGCAAGGCGCTGGAGCATCTTGTGAAAAACAGGATCGGCTGTAAAGTCCGTTCGGTGGAACTGAATATTTCCCAGCGCTGTGCGGCGCATATCACATCCGCGACCGATATACGCGAATCGGTGGCCGTCGGACGGAGCGCCGTACGCGCCGCCGTTGCCGGTGAGAGCGGAAAAATGATGTGCATGTTCCGTAAGAGCGGAGCAAAATACGGCGTTGAAAACCGCCCTGTCGATATTGCGACAATCGCCAACCGCGTCAAAACGGTTCCCGACAGTTTTATTACGTCAAACGGCACGGGCATTACGCCGGCGGGCAAGGCCTATCTTATGCCTTTGATCATGGGCGAGGGAAAAGTATTCTACAAAAACGGTTTGCCCGCGCACTTTATTCTGAAATGAGGACAAGCCTATGCGCATGAGAAAGAAAAAACACGGTGCGGAGCGGCTCGCCGCCTGCGCCGCGCTTCTGAAAGAAAAACCGGACGCACCGATCGCGTCGTCATATGAGGATTTCGGTCGCGAAGCTCGTCTTTGCGCGGAGATCGGGTGCGGAAAGGGCGGCTTTGCCTGCGGAATGGCGGAAAAATACCCGGACAGTTGTTTCTATGCCGTGGAAAAAATCGAAAATGTCATGGTAATCGCTGTCGAGAAGGCTATGCTTCGGCAGAACGAACGTCCGCATGACAATCTGCGTTTTATTGTCGCGGACGCGACGGCATTGCCGGAATGGTTTATGCCCCATACGCTGGATGCCATATATCTGAATTTCAGCGATCCGTGGCCGAAAAAGGGTCATACCAAACGGCGCTTAACGCACAGAAATTTTCTCCTTATGTATTTTCGCCTCTTAAAAGAGGGCGGCGCTTTATATTTCAAGACCGATAACCGGGGACTTTTTGATTTTACGCTGGAGGAACTCGATGCCATCGGCATAAAGCCTGATTATGTAACGTATGATTTACATAATTCCACATATAATGACGGAAATGTCATGACGGAATACGAAGAAAACTTCTCGTCACAGGGCATGCCCATACACGCGCTCGGCGTGACGGTACCGCACGGTTTTACAACGACAGATGTCACCGCATAAGCGGCGGCACCGTACGGATACGCGAGGAACGGAGTCGACGGTCGGACAGCCGCCGATTCCGTTCTTTGATTTTCGGACGGGGGTATCGCCTGCGTGTGACTTGTATTTGTCTCTCCGGCAATCCGTTCGGTTGCCGCTGTGACAACGGATATGAAAAACGAGCGGAAAGGAGGAACGTCCGATGCTTCATCGCGGACACAGACAACGCGTCCGTAACCGTATTTTGCGATACGGTACCGACTCGCTTGCCGGTCATGAACGGCTGGAAGCACTTCTGTTTTATGCGATTCCGTACCGGGACACAAATCCGACGGCACACAGACTTTTCAACACATTCGGAACGCCGGACGCTATTTTTCCTGCCGGCGCGGAAAAACTGAAAGCCATACCCGGCGTCGGAAGCGAGACCGCTGCGTTCCTTTCTCTTTGCGGGGAAATTGCCGACTTTGTGCGGAACGATTCGCGCACACGTCCCGTATATGACACGAAAGAAAAGATCGGCAGACTGTTCGTCCGTCATTTCCGCAATGTGAAAGAAGAAAAGGTTGCCGTGTTGCTTCTGAACAATCGCGCGGAGATGATCGCTTTGTCGGACGTTTATACGGGCAGCGTCAATTCCGCGCGCTTTCGTCCGGCCGAGGTTATCCGTTTTGCGTTGATGCGCAACGCCTCCTTCCTCGTTCTCGGACATAATCATCTGACCGACGTGGCTATTCCGTCTTCCGACGATCTTGATACAACGCGTTTTATGGAGGAATCCCTTTCCGCCGCCGGAATTCCGCTGATTGACCACATACTGGTGGCGGGCAACCGTTATGTTTCGCTGAAAAGTCTCCGTACATTTTCCCATGATATAAAACCCGGATTGTTTAACGCTTCTTTTCCGTCCGAACCCGTTGCGGAAGCCGACGCGGGAAGCGACGAACGGGAAAAACATGAACGTTCGCTTATGACGGCGCTTCTCGCCTATGCCGGCAAACCGAAAAACGACGGATCGACCGAGGATGTGTTCCGTTGCTTTCCCACGTTGTCGGACAGTCTGCGCAGTGAATGCCACGATCTTTTGGCCTGCACGGGAATTTCCGAATCGGCGGCGGTACTTCTTCGTCTTCTCGGTTCTCTGGTGTTTATGAAACCGTCGAAGATCGCGTCCGGGAAACGGCCGGTCACGATGGAAGACGCCGCGCGCTATGTACGGGAGTATGACGGCGGTTCCCGGCGGGAGACGGTCTATCTTCTGCTATTGGACGCGGACGATTGTCTTCTTGATATTGCGAAAGTCGGGGAAGGTGTGGCCAACAGCGCTGTCTTTCTGTCGCGGCGACTGCTGGAGGTGGCTGTATTCGGCGGAGCCGACCACGTTATCCTTGCGCATACGCATCCCGACGGAACAACGCAACCTTCCCGTGCGGATATTGAGGCGACGGTGACGATACGCGATGTTTTTATGCGGGCGGGTATTCCGTTGACCGAACATCTTGTAGTGACGGATAATGCATACCGGCCGATACTTTCGTATCTGGACGGAGATGACGGCAATACCGAAAATTCATAAAGAGCAAAAGCGGGCGGTGAAGAAAATCTTCACCGCCCGCTTTTTTGTTCGGCTTCCGGCATCTCATATTTCTTTTTTTCCGCGCATAAGATGTATTGATTTTACGCGGTCGGAATACCGGTTCCGTTCGTGCTGACGAGGGGAGAAGAAGATGCTTCTTGCGGAATGTAAGAACGGTGCGCGCGGACGTGTTGCCGGATTTTTCGGGAAAGAACATACGACGGCATTTTACGAGTCGCGGGGCATTACCGCCGGAACGGGGTTCACCGTTGTCAAAAAATACGGCAGTTATTTTGTCGTTCGTTTCGGCGATGTGGTATTCGGTATGGATGTCAGAACCGCTATGGAAATCCGGGTGATAAGAGAATGAAGAAAATACTGCTTGTCGGCAATCCCAATGTCGGAAAAACGACATTATACAACCGCCTGACCGGTCTGTCGCAAAAAGTGGGGAACCGGCCGGGCGTCACCGTTACCGAGACCTGCGGCCGTGTGCAGGGGCGCAAAGAAGAAACCTTGTTGTGCGACCTGCCGGGTATCTATTCGCTTACGCCGCAAAGCGAAGATGAAAAAAATGCGGTTGCGGCGCTGTTGGGGAATTTTGACGCGGTTTATTGCGTAATCGACGCCACGTGTCTTGCGCGCGGCCTTTTTCTTCTTTGCGAACTTTCCCGCCGTCGCCTGCCGATTGCCGTGATATTGACGATGACCGATGAAGCGGCACATCGCGGAATACGCATCGATTATGCCCGTCTGTCTTCTCTGACCGGTATGCCCGTCTATCCCGTGTCCGCACCGAAAAACGAAGGTTTCGATGCTTTGCGTGAGGCGCCGCTTCCGCCGCTGTCGCATCCTTTGACGCTGACGGCGCGGAATCTTGCCGACGCGGTTTCGCACAGACGGCTCCACGAACGCTCGATGTCCGACAGAATCGACCGCGTGCTGACAGACAGACGGTTCGGCGTTCCGTTTTTTCTTCTGGTGATGGCAACGGTTTTTTACACAGTGTTCGGATTGCCGGGAGAAACTTTGACACGGCTTTTCCGCGGCTTTCTTTTCGGCCCTTTGTATCATGGGACGGAAACGCTTTTCCTGAAACTGTCGCTCGCGCCGCCTCTTCGTGCGTTTCTTCTGGAGGGCGTTTTCGGCGGCGTAGGCAGCGTGGTGGCTTTTTTACCGCAGATCGCTTTGCTTTTTCTGCTGCTGACGCTTCTGGAAGACAGCGGGTACATGGCGCGTATCGCGTTTCTTATGCAACCGTATACGTCGCGCATCGGTCTTGACGGGCGCGCCGCTATTTCCTTTTTGCTCGGTTTCGGCTGTACGATCCCGGCCATTATGTCCGCCGGAATTCTTCCCGACGCACGGCAAAGAAAACGTGCGGTATTGCTTTTGCCGTTCATATCCTGCTCGGCACGGGTAACGGTGTACGGCGTGTTTCTGTCCGCATTTTTCCCGCGGTACGGCTGGCTCATCTGCTTTTTTCTGTACGGCCTCGGATTTCTTGCCGTCTCGCTGACCGCCATTCTTCTGCGTGCCGCTTTTCCGTCCGGAGAGAAACCGTTTTGCATCGAATTCCCACCCTATCGCCGTCCGGCAATACGGACGCTTTCCTATACGGTTCTGCGCCGTGTGGGGGAATTTCTCTTGCGTGCCGGGAGCGTGATATTTCTTGTTTCGACGCTTCTTTGGTTGTGCGGCAATTTGACGCCGACAGGACGGCTGTGCCTTTTGCCGAATGAGAGTATTCTGTACCGTATCGGCAGGTTCCTTTCACCGTTTTTTGCCCCCCTCGGATTCGGATTCCCGGAGGCCGCGGCCGCGCTTTTATCGGGACTCGGCGCGAAAGAATCCATACTGTCGACATTCGGCATCATGATGGGGAGCGGTCTCCCGGCCGAAGTGTTGCCGCAATTGTTCGGAAAGGCATCGGCGCTGTCCTTTCTGACATTCGTTTCGCTTTATGTGCCGTGTGTCGCCACGCTTACGGCCATGCGGCGGGAAATACCGCAAAAGAGAAGCGTTATACTATTTCTTTTCTACAGTATCGCCGTCGCTTACGTCTTTTCGTTCCTTGTGTACCGCGCGGCTCTTCTCTTTACATAAGAGGCGCAGTGCCGCCAATGCGTCCGAAACGCCGCCCACTTTGTCGATCAGGCCGCAGGAAACGGCGGCGGCGCCGTCAAGCACGGTACCGACATCGTTTGCCAGTTCGTCTTTGTTCATCATGATCTCTTCAAGATAGGCGCGGGAAACGCGGGAGTGGGCGGTAATGAAGTCGGAGATGCGATCCTGCATTTTCCTGAGGTAATCGAAGGTTTGCGGAACGCCGATCAGCGTCCCGCTTGTCCTTACTGGGTGCACGGTCATCGTGGCGCTCGGTACGATGAACGAACGTTTTGCCGCCACGGCGAGCGGAACGCCGATGGAATGGCCGCCGCCGAGGACGATGGACACCGTGGGTTTTTGCAGGCTGGCGATCACTTCCGCAATGGCAAGTCCGGCCTCCACATCGCCGCCTATCGTATTCAGGACGATCAGAATACCGTCATATTCTTCGCTTTCCTCAAGAGCGATCAGGAGCGGGATCAGGTGGTCATATTTTGTCGCTTTTTGTTTTTCGTCAAGGAGATAGTGTCCTTCCACCTGACCGATAATGCTTAAGCAGTAAAAGGCTTCGCGGCTGTTACGGGCGGGGAGACTGCCTGTGCTTAAAAGGGAATTGCCGATCGTATCGACATTTTTTTCGTTTTTTTCTTCTTCCGACATGAAAACTCTTTTCTCCGATGCGGATTTTTAAAATTTTTATCAGTTTTTGCAAAAAAATCGTTTTCATGCATTGAAAAAAGAAAGAATTCGTGCTACAATTAAAAAGTATGCAGAAAACGTAAAGGAGATTATTGCTATGAGCAAAGTTCTGGTTGAAACCTCTGCAAGACATATTCATCTGACGGACGCGGCCATCGAAACGCTTTTCGGCGCGGGACATACCCTGACGAAAAAGAAAGATCTTTCCCAGCCCGGTCAGTTTGCCTGCGAAGAAAAAGTAGAAGTTGTCGGTCCGAAAGGCTCGCTGAAAATGAGCGTTCTTGGTCCTGCCCGTTCCGCCAATCAGGTGGAAGTTTCTCTCTCCGACGCCCGCACGCTCGGTATTGCCGCTCCCATTCGTGAAAGCGGTGATATTGCCGGTACTCCCGGCGCTGTCCTGCGCGGTCCGGCCGGCGAAATGGAAATCGGCGAAGGTGTGATTGCTGCTATGCGTCACATTCATCTGACGCCCGCCGCCGCCGCCGAATTCGGCGTGAAAGATAAAGAGATCGTTAAGGTCCGGCTTGACACGGCGCGTCCTTTGATTTTTGACGGTGTGGTTGTACGCGTCAGCGAAAAGTTCGCTCCCGCCATGCATATTGATACCGACGAATCCAATGCCGCTGCCGCTGTCGGCACGGTGTACGGCGAAATCGTTCATTGAAACGACGCCTGTCCGTTACATAAGTTTATACTAAAAATAAGGAGATAAATCAATGAGCAACGTAAGCGAATGCCCTTACGCCATGAGTGCCGAAGTACAGCATCAGTGCACCGTGAAAAAGGGTTGCGACCACGGCCCGGCTCCGCTTCCCGAAGAGGGCAAATGGATTCAGGCAAAACAGATCACCGATATTTCCGCCTATACCCACGGTGTGGGCTGGTGTGCTCCCCAGCAGGGCGCATGCAAACTTTCCCTTAACGTCAAGAACGGCGTTATCGAAGAAGCGCTCGTGGAGACCATCGGTTGTTCGGGTATGACACATTCCGCCGCTATGGCCGCGGAGATTCTCCCCGGCAAGACGATCCTTGAAGCGCTCAACACCGACCTTGTCTGCGACGCTATCAACACCGCCATGCGCGAACTCTTCCTTCAGATCGTATACGGCAGAAGCCAGTCTGCGTTTTCGGAGGGCGGCCTTGTAATCGGCGCCGGTCTCGAAGACCTCGGCAAAGGTACGCGTTCCATGGTCGGTACCATGTACGGTACGAAAGAAAAAGGCGTCCGTTATCTCGAAATGACAGAGGGTTATTGCACGCGCATGGCTCTTGATGAAAATAACGAGGTTATCGGCTACGAATTCGTATCGCTCGGCAAGATGACCGACTTCATCAAAAAGGGTATGGAACCGAACGAAGCGTATGAAAAATCCAAGGGTCACTACGGCCGCTTTACCAAGGAAGACGGCGCCGTTAAGTACATTGACCCCCGTAAAGAATAAGGAGGTAGGTCGAAATGGCACAGTTTGAAGGATATGAAAGACGCGAAGCGAAAATTCTCGCCGCGCTGAAAGAATACGGCATTTCCTCAATCGACGAATGTAAGGAGATCTGCGATAAATACGGCATCGATCCTTACACGATCGTTCAGGAAACACAGCCGATCTGCTTTGAAAATGCGAAATGGGCCTACACGGTAGGCGCCGCCATCGCGCTTCGCTCCGCCGAAAAGACGGGCGACAAGACGGCCGCAACCGCCGCCGCCAATATCGGTATCGGTCTGCAGTCTTTCTGTATTCCCGGTTCGGTTGCCGAAAACCGTAAGGTCGGTCTCGGCCACGGCAATCTCGGCAAAATGCTTCTTTCCGAAGAAACCGAATGTTTCTGCTTCCTTGCCGGTCACGAATCTTTCGCCGCCGCCGAGGGTGCAATCAAAATCGCCCTCAATGCCAATAAGGTACGTGTGAAACCTCTTCGCGTTATTCTGAACGGTCTCGGTAAAGACGCCGCTTACATTATTTCCCGCATCAACGGTTTTACGTATTGCAGAACCGTATTTGATCCGTACACCGAAACGGTGGAAGTAACGGAAGAAATTCCGTTCTCCAAAGGCCCCCGCGCCGCCGTAAAATGCTACGGTGCGGACAATGTTCCCGAAGGCGTTGCAATCATGAAACGCGAGGGCGTCGGCGTATCCATCACGGGTAACTCCACGAACCCCACCCGCTTCCAGCATCCCGTTGCCGGTACATACAAGAAATGGTGCGTCGAAAACGGCGTGAAGTATTTCTCGGTAGCATCGGGCGGCGGTACGGGTCGTACGCTTCATCCCGATAACATGGGCGCAGGTCCCTCCTCTTACGGTATGACCGATACGATGGGTCGTATGCATTCCGACGCGCAGTTTGCCGGTTCCTCCTCGGTTCCCGCACACGTTGAAATGATGGGTCTTATCGGCGCCGGCAACAACCCGATGGTCGGTATGACTGTTGCGGTCGCTGTTGCTATTGCGGAAGCATTGAAGTAATGATTTCTGCTATCGTACGGCGGGAATTTTCCGTCGTATAAAAAGGAACGGTTTGCCGTCGGCAAACCGTTCCTTTTTATGTTCACAACAAATCTGTAAATGGCTTTTCGCTTCCGGTGTGGGGCAAAACAATAAAATACTTCCATGCAATGCGGCAATGCGAAGTCTGTCAATAGCTGACATTAAATAGACGATGTTATGTAAATCGTAGTTTACATTCTGCATGTATTGTCATTACAATGGGCGCCATCATCGGATTTTTGATACGGACAGTCGACACGCATTTTTCCTGCAGGAGACGACATAAGCGCGGCGGTATAGTTTTCCGGCCGATGCGCGTCGACAGGGCAAAGTCGGCTGTCACGGCCGATGACGATCATTTCGCCGACATGACGGAATCCGAATAAGGCGGGTGGTACATGCGTCACAATGTCGCGCCCGTTGCGGATAACAAAAAAGTGGCGGAACCGCTTTTTGACCTGTCGTGTAAGATGACCGTGCAACACACGCGGGCAACCGAATCCGTATCCGAAAATGCGGTCTTCAAGATCTCTGCGGTTGAACATGCAGAATTCATGGCAGAGGAGAGCGATAGCCGCGCCGTGCGAATATCCGCCGATCACAATCTTTTTCACGGACGGATCCATGATATACGGGCGAAGATGGTCTTCAATGACTTTCCAGACGCGCAAAAATCCGCGGTGGGCGTACCATCTGTTTTCCATATTGCGATATGGTTTTGCGGGAAAGTCAAGGTTGTTATACCAATCGGTTTTTCCGTTGCTCCATTCAAAAAAGATATACAGCGTACCGCTGTGCATGTGGCAGTTATAGGAGGCTGTTTCCTCTTCAAGTTGTATATATTTTTCATTGAGAAGTGCCTGAAACAGTTCGGACAGCGTCATGACGATTCCTTTCCGGCAATACGCCGAGGCATGCGTTCATTTGCAGTATATGAACGCATGGACGTCATGTGCAAAAAAGGAAATACCGGCCATGTGGCCGGTATTTCCTTACGGAACAGTGCTCCGCGGATATATTGAAACCGATTATTTGATTTCCACGGTTACATGCTTGCCTTCGCGATTGGCGGCAACTTTCATGATGGCGCGGATAGCGTTGGCAATTTTTCCGTGGCGGCCGATCACCATACCGGTGTCCGCTTCCGCAACGGAAAGCGTGAGCGTTATGTCGTCACCGTCGGTCTCTTCGGTTACGTTAACGCTGTTCGGATCGTCGACGATCGCGCGGGCAATGTCGGCGAGTATTTCTTTCAGATCCATTTTCTTATCCCCTGATATATTTAATCGGGATACGATCACTTAATGATTTCGCTTTTCTTCAGAAGGGACTTTACGGTTTCGGTGGGGGTAGCGCCCTTCGCAAGCCAAGCGTTTGCTTTTTCGCTGTCAATCTTGATTTCGACAGGGTTCTTCATCGGATCGTAGTAGCCGATGTCGTCGATGAATCTGCCGTCGCGGGGATAGCGGGAATCGGCCACCACAACGCGGTAGTAAGGAGCCTTCTTGGCGCCCATGCG
>CAJLXA010000033.1 GCA_905210485.1 uncultured Eubacteriales bacterium
CCGACAGCCATCGCCGGTCTTTCTCCCGACGCCTTTCTGTATGCAAAGGAAGCGGCGGCGGAAAAACTCGGCGCACTGTACGGTACGCCGCTCGGCAATGCGCTGATTTCCGCGCTTCCGCCTTCGGAAACGCGCGACCGCCGTATGACCGCCGCATCGGCTTCCGTTACGGACGCGGCATGCCGCGTGACGGCCGAAACCATGCTGAATCTCTACGGAAAATCGCTTATTCTGACGCAAAGCCGCATTGACGGCTATGTTTCCTGCCCGTTTTCTTACTTCTGCCGCTATATTCTGAAACTTTCCGAAAACGCACCGGCTTCCTTTGATTTCCGGGATATGGGGAATTTCATTCACCGCGCGCTCGAAAAGTTTTTCCGGCTTTTATCCGAACGCGGCCTGCACATAGGCACGCTTACCGCGGCGGAAGTCGCCGCACTTTCGGGAACCGTCGGCGACGAATGTGTTGCCGAACTTTTGCCGCCGGGAACGCCCTGTTCTCCCCGCCTTATGCATCGTATTGCGGCTCTGAAGCGGTCGGCCGCCCTTTTCATGGAGGAGTTGCGCGAGGAGTTCAGCCAATCCGCTTTCACGCCGCTTGCAAGCGAATTGGAAATCGCCGTCGGCAATCCGCACGCTCTTTCGCCTGTGCGCTATATGTTGCCGGACGGCTCTGCCGTATTGCTGACGGGAAAGATCGACCGCGTTGATGTATTGATCTCGGAAAAAACTTATTATCTCCGTGTAATCGACTACAAAACGGGAAAAAAGAAGTTTTCCATGGAAGATATCAAAAAAGGCGTCGGCCTGCAACTTCCGCTCTATCTGTTTTCGCTTTGCGCCGACGCGGAAAAGAAATTCCGCCGTATGGCGGACATACCGCACGACGCCGCGTTGCGCCCTGCCGGAATGTTATATATGGAAACGCGTACGGCCGACGTCGTTTTGCCGGAACCGCTGTCCGGGGAGGAAGTATATCGTTTTGCCAAAGAAAGCATCGGCAGAAGCGGTATCCTCCTTGACGATCCCGTCGTTCTTTCCGCAATGGACAAAGAAGAGGCCGGACGATTTATTCCTTATAAACGCAATAAAGAAACCGGCAAAGCCGACACACATTCTCTCATGAATCAAGAGGAACTGGACGACCTTTCCGTCGCTCTCGGAAAAACCGTCGTCCGCATAGCCGGCGAACTGCGCGAAGGCATCGCCGACGCGCGTCCGATGCAAAGAAAAGGAACGTCAGGTCATATGAACGGCACGTGCGAACTGTGTCCCATGAAAACCGTCTGCCGCAATGTATAAAGAAAAACCAACCCGAATCGGGTTGGTTTTTCTTTTATTTTGTAAATCTTAATTGACATTTTGTCAAAACAGCCCGGTAATCAAACCGTCATCGGTAACGTCGATGTTTTCGGCGGCGGGCACTTTGGGCAGGCCGGGCATCGTCATGATGTCTCCGGTCAGAACAACAACAAATCCGGCGCCGGCAGATACTCTGACGTTTTTCACCGTCACGGTGAAGCCGTCCGGTGCGCCGATCTTTGCGGGATCGTCGGAAAAACTGTATTGCGTTTTGGCCATACATACCGGGTATTTTCCGAAACCGAGCGCGGTAAGAGCCGCCAGTTGCTTTTCGGCCGCCGGCAGATACGCAACGCCGGAACCGCGGTAAATACGGGTCACAACCGCCTCAATCTTCTCTTTCAGCGTCATATCGTCATCGTATGCATAGGCAAAATGTCCCGTCTCCTCTTCACAGAGACGTACCACCTCGCGCGCCAATGCTTCGCCGCCGGCGCCGCCGTCCGCCCACACCGTGGACAGTACCGCGTTTACGCCGCATGCACGGCATTTCTCCATGATAAAGGTTATCTCCGCGTCGGTATCCGTCGGGAAACGGTTGATCGCCACCACACACGGGAGTCCGTATACTTCTTTGATATTGGAGACATGCCGCAAAAGGTTCGGTATTCCCCGTTCAAGAGCGGCAAGATCCTCCTCCGCCAGCGCCGTCTTTGCAAGACCGCCGTGCATCTTGAGAGCACGCACCGTTCCTACAATCACAACCGCGTCCGGAACCAATCCCGCCGCACGGCATTTGATATCCAGGAACTTCTCGGCGCCGAGGTCTGCGCCGAATCCGGCCTCCGTCACCGTGTAGTCTCCCATTTTCAGTGCCATGCGCGTGGCCATCACCGAATTGCAACCGTGCGCAATGTTGGCGAAAGGCCCGCCGTGGACAAAGGCCGGCGTGCCCTCCAGAGTCTGCACAAGGTTCGGTTTCAAGGCGTCTTTCAGAAGCGCGGTCATGGCGCCCGCGGCGTGAAGATCGCCGGCGGTAACAGGTTTTTCGTCATAAGTATATCCCACGATCATACGTGAAAGCCGTGCTTTCAGGTCGGAAAGCGACGAAGAAAGACAAAGCACGGCCATCACTTCGGAGGCAACGGTGATGTCGAACCCGTCTTCCCGCGGCGTACCGTTGACGCGCCCGCCGAGACCGTCCACGATAAAACGAAGCTGACGGTCATTCATATCGACGCAGCGTTTCCATGTGATTCTGCGCGGATCAATTCCCAGAGCGTTCCCCTGCTGAATGTGGTTATCCAGCATTGCGGCCAACAGATTATTGGCGGCGCCGATGGCGTGAAAATCGCCGGTAAAATGGAGGTTGATGTCTTCCATCGGAACGACCTGCGCATATCCGCCGCCTGCCGCGCCGCCTTTGACACCGAACACCGGTCCGAGCGACGGCTCCCGAAGCGCCACGACCGCGTCCTTCCCGATGCGCCGGAGGCCGTCCGCAAGGCCGATTGTGGTAGTGGTCTTTCCTTCTCCCGCCGGGGTCGGCGTAATGGCCGTCACAAGAATCAGTTTTCCGTCTTTTCTCTTGCTGTCCGCAAGAAGCGACAAATCCACTTTTGCCTTGTATTTTCCGTACTGTTCTATATACTTTTCTTCGACATGCGCCGTCGCCGCTATCTCTCCGATTGCTTTCTTTCGGCTTTCCTGCGCTATTTCTATATCTGATTTATACGACATACCGTCCTCCGTTTATCATTCAGTCGTTATAGATCGGGAATTTTGCGCAAAGATCCTGTACTTCACGGGACACGCGTTCCTTGTTGCCGTCAAAATCGGCAATGATGTCGCGTATCCAGTCGGCGATGAGAAGCATCTCCTTTTCCCCGAATCCGCGCGACGTGACCGCGGGCGTTCCGATGCGAAGGCCGCTCGTGATAAACGGACTTTGCTTGTCGTTCGGGATCGTATTCTTGTTCGCGGTGATATGCACTTCGTCCAGACGACGCTCCAGTTCTTTACCGGTAATGCCGGTATCGGACAGATCGAGAAGCATAAGATGATTGTCCGTGCCGCCGGAAACAATGCGGATACCGTTTTTCTGCAATGCTTCGGCCAGAACCGCCGCATTTTTGACGATTTGCCGCTGGTATATGCGGAATTCGTCGGTCATCGCTTCGCCAAGCGCCACGGCTTTTGCCGCTATGATATGCATAAGCGGGCCGCCCTGCGTACCGGGGAACACCGCCTTGTCGATTTGTTTTGCAAGGCTTTCCTTGCACAGGATCATACCGCCGCGGGGGCCGCGGAGCGTTTTGTGCGTCGTTGTCGTCACCACATCGGCATACGGAACAGGCGAGGGGTGCAGACCCGCGGCAACAAGTCCGGCGATATGTGCCATATCTACCATCAGATAGGCGCCGACCTTGTCGGCAATTTCGCGGCAACGCGGAAAGTCGATGGTGCGCGAATAGGCGCTTGCACCGGCCACGATCAGTTTCGGTTTGCAGGAAAGCGCGATCCTTTCCATTTCATCGTAATCAATCCGTTCGGTTTCGGGATTCACGCCGTACGGCACAATGTGAAAATATTTGCCGGAAATATTGACCGGCGAACCGTGGGAAAGGTGTCCGCCCTGTTGCAGATTCATACCCATTACGGTATCGCCCGGTTGCAGAAGCGCAAAAAATACGGCGAGGTTGGCATTGGCGCCGGAGTGAGGCTGTACGTTGGCGTGTTCCGCGCCGAACAATGCCTTTGCCCGTTCGCGGGCAATCTCCTCCACGCGGTCGACATATACACAACCGCCGTAGTAACGTTTTGCGGGATAGCCCTCCGCATACTTGTTGGTCAGAATACCGCCTGCGGCCAGAAGCACTGCCCGCGACACAATATTTTCAGAGGCAATAAGCTCGATATTGTGTCTTTGACGTTGCAGCTCGTCTTCGCAAGCCGCGGCCACGTCCGCATCATAGTTTTTCAGTTCCTGAAAGAAATTCATTCCTTTTCTCCTTCCGTCTATTTAACACCCCGACAGACTTCGGATCGCCGTTATAAAACGGTGCCGCGGCATTATAATTACTGTTATTCTATCATGCGCCCCCCGCTTTGTCAATGGATTCCCCGAATTTAAACGCCGGCGGCGAAAATGCACCGACCCGCATGGAAATCCTGTTATGAAAAAAGTACAATCCCGGCACGGATCTGTTTTAAACGGTAATTTTTCCGAATCATGTAGAAAATTTTGCAAAAACACTTGACATGCCGATACAAATTTGGTATACTGATAACGTTGAGGGTTAACGATACGTCCTCCTCGGAGAGCTGCTCCGTGTAAAAATGAACAGCGCATTTTTATATGCGGGCGTGGCGGAATTGGCAGACGCGTAAGATTCAGGTTCTTATGGTCGCAAGGCTGTGCAGGTTCAAGTCCTGTTGCCCGCACCAAACAAGGCACACGCAAAAGGAGCGTACAAAACTCCACCGCGTGTGTCTTTTTCTATGCAAAACAAGGGTAAATTGCCGATTTTATGGCAGTTTACCCTTTTGTACTCTTTATAACGACGATATAATGACGATAATTGCCCCGGTTTCGGCAATCGCTTTATTCATTGACATATCCTTTGCCCCAGAAGTCCGGCATCAGCTCTTTGAGAGTAACGGTTTCTCTGCTTTCATAATCCACCATAATCTCCGTATTTTCATTCTCTTCATTCAGTTGATACAAAAATTCACGGCACGCGCCGCAAGGCATTCCGCTTCCGCCGCCAAAAGGCGCTCTGTTCCGAAAGGCAATCAACCGTTTTATTTTTGTCTGACCGCTGCTCGCATACATATTCAATGCGGCGACCCGTTCGGCACAGAGGTTCATTACGCCGCTGCACGCCTCAATGCAAAAGCCTGTGTAAATCGTTCCGTCTTCACTTTCCAAAGCGCATACTACATGATGCGCTTGGATAAAAGGACTTACATCTTCCGGGTGATATTCTTTTTCCGCCTCATGATAAAGCTTTTCCCATATATCCATATTTTTCTCCTGAATCTTTCTCCTGAATTTTCAATAACCTATCGTAATGCACGGCCATACGCCAATAGAATTTTTACCTTTTGACGACCTCGTCAAGCGCCACAACAGAGCACCCCTTGCTTTCATAATAAGCAAGCATTTCAGGCAGTTTCTTTTTATCATAACTGGTGATACAGTCCGACAGCACGTGAACGATATAGCCACTTTTCGCCATATTAAAGCAGGTGGATTTGATGCAGGCCGTGGCATCCGCGCCGGCAATATAAAATTCGGTAATACCACACTCCTGAATAAATGCGGCGAACGCCTCGCTTGTCAGCGCATTGCTTTTTGATTTTGTAAAAATATAGTCGGATACCACTTTCATCTCCGGCACCAACTCTGCACCGTGTGTGCCGGGTTTAAAGGTTCTTGTTCCGTCCGACAAATTATTATGCTGAATATAAACGACGTGCAATTCCTTTTGAACTGCCCAATCAATCGCCGCATTGACTTTTTCAATGATTTCCCTGTAGTTTTTCGTGATGTCATTCTGAAGGTCGATTACGACCAGTGCGCTGTTTTGCATTCCGTGTTTTCTCCTTGTCAGGTTGATGGTTCTGATATTCCTTGCAGAGGACGATAGCAATCTCGCCTGCGGTGCATGGATTGACTTTCCAAACGAGCACCTATACCGTCGCGTGACCGATGCAGGCGTTTGCTTTTCGTTTTTCTCGCGCAACAGGCGGTATCGCTATAAAAAGACAAATCTTACGGATTGTCTTTAAAAGTATTATTTTTGCGCAACAAAGAACAGTCTCGGAAATCTGAATATTATTTCACCGTTTTTCTGCACCGGATAGGTGTCTTTCAGGCATTGTATCACATCGCGCAAATAGGCTTTCTGATCGTCGGCAGACAATTGTTCCCGATACGGTCTCAGTCCCGTTCCCTTATACCATTCCACAATGCTTTCATACGAGGGCATAGAGTGAAAATATGTCGTTTCCCAAATTCTGAAATTATCCGTAAGTTCCGACAAAATATCATAATACTCGTTCTCCGAAAGATTATTATACGCTCTTTCAACACGCAGTTTGTTCTTCCACTTTTCGGACTTTGACAGTGATTTCATAATACTATGAACAGGGTGCTTTGATTGCTGCGGTATTTGAACGGCAAGTATGCCGCCGACGTTCAATAAAGAAAACAATTCCCGCAACAACTTATGATGATTCGGAATCCACTGAATACAGGCGTTTGAAAATACGACATCATACCGATTTTTTATTCTGTCAAGTTCCTTTTCCGCGTCAAGTTTTATAAACGCAATCCCCGGATTTTCTTTTTTTGCGGTTGCAAGCATATCATCGGAATTGTCGACCCCCGTTACCTCGGCATGCGGAAATTTCTTTGCCAAAACAGCGGTGCTGTTCCCTATTCCGCAACCGATATCCAGCACCGACTTTACATCTTCCGCATTTATCGCATTGGAAAGATCCATAGCCGGAATGGTTCACTCCCGCTTGAATTTACTGTACTGTGCTGCGCTCCAATCGGACATATCCGCACCTCGTTTCCTATATCTTTTATTTTCAGGATATTATACTACAAAAAGAGGAAAAACGCAACCGTTTTCGTCTGTTTTTCCCCATTTTCGGAATTCCTTTCAGAATTTCACGGTTCGATTTGTCCGTTCTGAGGCAAAAACAGCTTCGCCTTTCCCTATAAAACCGGATCCCGGAAAAACAATACCGCCGGATTTTTCGGTTGCGGTATTGACATTGCTTGCGTTTTATGGTATACTGCATACAGATTTCTTGTGACTGACGGATTTGCAGAGTACTGCATGGGAGCAAGAAATAATATCGCCGACCGTCTGGGCACAGTTAGGATAACCTTGTCTTAACTGCGCCCTTTTTGATTTCTGAAAGGAGAAACAACATGAAAAAAGTCGGAATTATCATGGGAAGCGCCAGTGATCTGCCTGTTGCCGAAAAAGCGGTCAACACCCTTAAAGCCTTTGGCGTGCCCTATGAAGTGCACGTCTATTCCGCGCACAGAACCCCCGGCGAATCCGCGCGTTTTGCCAGAGAAGCAGAGCCGAACGGGTTCGGCGTACTGATTGCGTTTGCCGGTATGGCGGCGCACCTTGCGGGCGCCATCGCCGCGCAGACCACTCTTCCCGTCATTGGCGTACCTTGCCAATCCGGCGTACTTAACGGCATTGATGCTCTGTTATCCACGGTTCAGATGCCCTCCGGAATTCCGGTGGCGACCGTTGCGATTAACGGAGGGGTCAATGCCGCTTTGCTTTCTGTGCAGATTCTCGCTCTGACCGACGCGGATCTGTCCGAAAAACTCAAAGCAAAGAAGATTGCCGATACCGCCGCCGTGCTGGAAAAAGACGCGGAAATCACCGAGAAACTGTAATGTGAATTCGCTTTATCAACTGAATTTTATAATATTAAGGAGAAACAAAACATGAAACTCGTTTACACCGGCAAGACCAAGAATGTTTACGCGCTTGAAAACGGAAATTATCTGCTCAAATTCAAAGACGACTGCACCGGCAAAGACGGCGTCTTTGATCCCGGCGAAAATGCGGTCGGCCTTAAGATCGACGGTGTCGGTGACGTTAACCTGCGTATGTCTGTTTACTTCTTTGAAAAAATCAATGCCGCCGGCATCAAAACGCATTATGTCAGCGCAAACTGCGACGACACCACAATGGAGGTCATTCCCGGCAAAGTATTCGGTCACGGACTCGAAGTCATCTGCCGTTATAAAGCGGTGGGCAGTTTCATCCGGAGATACGGCGAATACATCGCCGAGGGCGCCGATCTTCCCGCCTATGTGGAAATGACTTTCAAAAACGACGAGAAAGGCGATCCGCTTGTAACGAAGGACGCGTTGGCCGCGCTCGGCGTTATGACCGAAGCGCAATACGACGAGATTAAGGCCATGACCCGGAAGATCACCCGGATTGTCGCCGACGACCTTGCCGCAAAAGACATGGAACTCTATGACATCAAGTTTGAATTCGGTTATGACCGCGACGGCAACGTCATGCTGATCGACGAGATCGCCTCCGGCAATATGCGCGTATACAAAAACGGTAAATATATCGACCCCATGACGCTTTCCGGGCTGTTCTTTACGGCCGGTCATTGAGGGCGACCGCATGAGTGGATTTTTCGGAGTGGTCGGGCGCGACAACGTTATGCCCGATGTCTTCTTTGGCACCGACTATCATTCTCACCTCGGTACAAAAAGCGCCGGTATCGCCGCTTTTTCCGCCGAACGCGGATTACAGAGAAAAATACATAATATTCATAACGCGCCTTTCCGAACGCAGTTTGAGGGAATTCTTGAAGAAATGTCCGGAAACGCGGCGCTCGGCTCCATCAATGACAGCGACCCGCAACCGCTTCTCATCCAGTCTTCGCTCGGCCGGTACGCCATTTCGGTAGTGGGAACCATCAACAATGCCGACGAACTTGTGCAGTCCTATGTCAGAGAATGTAAGGGGCAGCTCACGGCACTTTCGGGAGAGGGCGTCAATACGACGGAACTGGTGGCGGCCTGCATCAACCGCAAACCGACCCTGACGGAGGGCATCCGCTATGCCCAGGACATCATCGACGGAACGGCCCTGATTGTCATTCTTACCGAAGAAGGCACCATCATTGCGGCGCGCGACAAGGCAGGCAGACTTCCCGTTCATATCGGACAGGGGGACAAAGGGTACTGTGTGTCCTTTGAACACTTCGCTTATGAAAAACTCGGATACGAAAGCGTGTACGAACTGAAACCCGCCGAAATCGTCGAGATCGGAGCGGACGGCATGAAAACGCTCGCCGAAGGGCGTGAGGAAATGCATATATGTGCCTTCCTGTGGTCATATTACGGTTTTCCGACCTCCACTTACGAGGGCGTCAACGTGGAAATGATGCGCTACCGCAATGGGGAGATCATGGCGGAAAACGAAGCGGAAAACGGAACGTTGCCCAAAGTGGACTATGTGGCGGGGGTTCCGGATTCCGGCACGCCGCACGCCATCGGATACGCGAACAAAACGCATCTGCCGTTTGCGCGACCGTTCATCAAGTACACCCCCACATGGCCGCGCAGTTTTATGCCTGCCCGTCAGGCGGATCGCAACCGCATTGCCAAAATGAAACAGATCCCCGTAAAAGATTTGATCCGCGACAAGGAACTGCTTTTCATCGACGATTCCATTGTACGCGGAACGCAACTCCGGGAAACGGTGGAATTTCTCTATGAAAGCGGTGCCAGAGCAGTGCACATGCGTTCCGCCTGTCCGCCGATTATGTTCGGATGCAAATATCTGAATTTTTCCCGTTCTACGGGCGATATGGATCTGCTTACGCGGAACATCATCATGGAACTGGAAGGCAAAGAAGGCATGAAACACCTCGACGAATACAGTGACGGCACTACCGAACGCGGCAAAAAGATGCGCCGTGAAATCTGCCGGAAACTGCACCTTGCCTCTCTGGAGTTTCAGACGCCGGAGGGTCTGCAAAAAGCCATCGGTTTGCCCGCGTGTAAACTCTGCACCTATTGTTGGAACGGAAAGGATCAAGAAAATGACTGACATCTCAAAATCCGACGCTTACGCCGCGGCCGGCGTGGATATTACCGCCGGCTACCGCGCCGTTGAACTGATGAAAAAACACATTGCCGCAACCATGACGCCGGGCGTATGTTCGGACATCGGCGGTTTCGGCGGTCTTTTCGCACTGGATCTTACCGGAATGACCCACCCGATTCTGGTCAGCGGAACCGACGGCGTCGGAACCAAACTCAAACTCGCTTTTCTGATGGACAAGCACGATACCGTAGGCATTGACTGCGTTGCCATGTGTGTGAACGATATTATCTGCTGCGGCGCAAAACCGCTGTTCTTCCTCGACTATATCGCCTGCGGAAAAAACGTTCCCGAACGCATTGCCGACATTGTGGCGGGCGTATGCAACGGATGCGTGCAGGCAGGCGTGGCGCTTATCGGCGGAGAAACCGCCGAGATGCCCGGCTTTTACCCCGTGCAGGAATACGATCTGGCCGGATACAGTACCGGAATCGTGGAACGGGAAAAAATCATCGACAATAAAACCATGGCGGCGGGAGACGTCATCATTGCCCTCCCCTCAAGCGGCGTGCACTCCAACGGCTTTTCGCTCGTCCGCAAAGTGTTCGATATCGAAAACCGCGATCTCGGATCCCCCGTTACGGAACTCGGCGGCAGGTCTCTCGGCGAAGTACTTCTGACCCCGACTAAAATTTATGTAAAACCGGTGCTTGCCCTGCTGAAAAAAGTGAAAGTCAAAGGCGTCTCGCATATCACGGGCGGCGGTTTTTACGAGAATATTCCGAGAAGTATTCCGGCAGGACTGTGCGCCGTTATCGAACGCGCCGCCGTCCGCGTGCTTCCGATCTTCGACCTCATCGCCAAAGCCGGAAATATTGCGGAAAGAGATATGTTCAACACTTTCAACATGGGCGTCGGCATGAGTATCGTCGTCCCGGCCGACGAAGCAGAAACGGCGCTTGCCGTTCTGCATGAAAACGGCGAAGACGCCTACATCATCGGCAGAATCGAAAAGGCCGACGAAAAAATCCGTATATGCTGAAAATGACAGCGAACGCCTATTTTTATCATCAAAGACGGCAGTCCGATTCTGCCGATTCCACCGAAAGCAGGTACCGGACATGAAAAGACAGGAAATTAACATCGCCGTGCTCGTATCCGGAGGCGGAACCAATCTTCAGGCGCTCATAAACGCCGAAAAGACAGGGATTCTGCACAGCGGGAAAATACGGTTGGTTCTTTCGGACAAAGAAGACGCCTACGCGCTGACGCGGGCAAAAGAAGCCGGGATTGCCACGGCCGTCGCCTCCGGAAAAGAACTGGGGCAAAGCGGCATGGAAACCCGTATTCTCACATTGCTCCGCGATTATCGGATCGACCTTGTCGTTCTCGCCGGTTTTATGTGTATTCTCAGCGCGGATTTTACACGCGGATTGGAACGCAGGATTATCAATATACATCCCTCTCTGATTCCCTCCTTTTGCGGCGAGGGCTTTTACGGATTGCGCGTTCATCGGGCGGCACTGGAAAAAGGCGTGAAAGTCACCGGCGCAACCGTGCATTTTGTAAACGAGATTCCCGACGGCGGAAAGATCATTATGCAAAAGGCCGTGAATGTGCGGGAAAATGACACCCCTGAAAGTCTGCAAAAGCGCGTGATGCGCCTTGCGGAATGGAAAATTCTCCCCGCGGCGACCGAACTTGTTGCCGCCGGAATACTGAATGAAGAGGAACAGGCCTTATGAATACTTATGAAATTCACGATATAGCGGAACTGATCCGCAACAACAGTTATGTCGGCCGCGGCATTGTCATCGGCAAATCAGCCGACGGAAAAAAGGCCGTTTCCGCATATTTTATCATGGGCAGAAGCCGGAACAGCCGTAACCGTATCTTTAAGGAAGCGGACGACGCCCTTTATACCGAACCTTATGACGCGTCAAGAGTGGAAGACCCCAGCCTCATCATTTATGCCGCCATGCGGAGATACGCGAACCGTCTTATCGTCACAAACGGCGACCAGACCGATACCGTCCGGCAGGGATTGCAGGACGGCAAATCTTTTAAAGAATCGCTGGAAAGTCGTGCATTCGAGCCGGATTTTCCCCATTTCACTCCCCGTATCAGCGGAATCCTCACGTTTGAAAAAAACGATTTTTCATACGAAATGAGTATTCTTAAAAGCGCGGATGAAAAAGGAACGGCCTGCAACCGCTATACTTTTTCTTATGCCGCCCTGCCCGGACTCGGACATTTCATTCATACCTATATGGAAGACGGAAATCCTCTGCCCACATTCCGCGGCGAACCTGAACGCGTCGCCGTTCCCGACGACATTGATGTTTTTACGACCGCCCTCTGGAACGCGCTGAACGCCGACAACCGCATTTCGCTCTATGTCCGTTATACCGATCTTACCGACGGCAAAGAGGAAAACCGCCTGATAAACAGAAACAAGTGAGGAAAAAATGAAAGAATTTGAACTGAAATACGGCTGTAACCCCAATCAGAAACCTGCCCGGATCTATATGGAAGACGGCAGCGAACTACCAATCGAGATCCTTTGCGGCAGACCCGGATATATCAACTTTTTAGACGCATTCAATTCATGGCAACTTGTAACCGAACTGAAAAACGTGCTCGGTCTTCCGGCCGTTGCCTCTTTCAAGCACGTCAGCCCCACTTCCGCCGCGGTCGGTATTCCGCTGAATGAGAAACTGCGGAAAGCCTGCTTTGCCGACGACATCGAAAATCTTGACAGTTCCCCTCTCGCCTGCGCTTACGCAAGGGCAAGAGGCACCGACCGTATGTGCTCATTCGGGGACTGGGTCGCGCTGTCCGACGTATGCGACGTAAGCACCGCGCAACTGATAAAGCGCGAAGTTTCCGACGGTATCATTGCGCCCGGATATGAGCCGGAGGCGCTTGAAATCCTCCGGTCGAAACGCAAGGGGACGTATAACATTGTCAGAATAGACCCGGACTACCGGCCTTTCCCCATTGAACGTAAACAGGTGTTCGGCATCACGTTCGAGCAGGGACGGAACAATTTCCCGATCAACCGCGATCTGCTTTCCCATCTTGTGACCAAGAACAAAGAACTGCCCGAAAGCGCCGTAAGGGATCTCATCGTTTCCCTTATCACGCTGAAATATACACAGTCAAATTCCGTCTGTTTTGCCTATGACGGTCAGGCGATCGGCGTCGGCGCCGGACAGCAGTCCAGAATTCATTGTACCCGTCTTGCGGCGAGCAAAGCGGACACATGGTTTCTGCGCCAATACGACAAGGTTCTCGATCTGCCTTTTCTGCCCTCTCTCGGCAGGCCGGAACGCGACAACGTGATCGACGGTTATATCAATAAAAACGAAGAAGACGTCTGCGCCGACGGCAACTGGCAGAAATACTTCACCCGCCGTCCCGAACCGCTGACCGAAGCGGAGGCCAAGGCTTATCTTGCCGCCATCGACGGCGTTGCTCTCGGGTCGGACGCTTTCTTTCCGTTCAGCGACAATATCGAATGCGCAAAACGGAGCGGCGTGAAATACATTGCCGAACCGGGCGGTTCTATCCGCGACGATCTCGTCATTGACTGCGCGGATAAATACAATATGGTCATGGCGTTTACCGGGATGCGCCTGTTCCACCATTGACGGAGGAAACAATATGAAAATTATGGTCATCGGCGGCGGCGGACGGGAACATGCCATCATCAAAAAACTCCGTGAAAACAAAACGGTCGAAACCGTTTATGCGCTTCCCGGCAACGGCGGCATCGGAAAAGATGCCGTATGCGTACCGATCGGCGCTTGCGAAATTGACAGGATCGTTGCGTTTGCTTTGGAAAACAACATCGGCTATGCGGTCGTCGCGCCGGACGATCCGTTGGTGCTCGGATGCGTCGACAAACTGGAAAACGCGGGTATTCCCTGCTTCGGCCCCCGCGCCAATGCCGCCGTCATTGAAGGAAGCAAGATCTTTGCCAAGAATCTCATGAAAAAATACGGGATTCCGACAGCGGACTATCAGGTGTTTGACAACATGGAAGACGCGCTTACATATCTGGAGACCGCTCCGATCCCGACCGTGATAAAGGCCGACGGTCTGGCGCTCGGAAAAGGCGTCACGGTGGCCATGACGCGTAAAGAGGCCGTGAACGCCGTCATCGAAGCCATGCAGGATAAAAAATTCGGCAGAAGCGGCGAAAAACTGGTCATTGAAGAATATCTGGAGGGTCCCGAAGTTTCGGTGCTCACATTCACCGACGGCAAAACCGTGAAGCCGATGGTGTCATCTATGGATCACAAACGCGCAGGCGACTGCGATACGGGGCCGAACACCGGCGGTATGGGCACCGTCGCCCCCAATCCGTTCTACACGCCGGAACTTGCCGAAAAGTGCATGACGGACATTTTTCTCCCGACCGTCCGTGCCATGAACGCCGAGGGCAGACCTTTTAAAGGGTGCCTGTATTTCGGACTGATGCTCACCGCCAACGGACCGAAAGTGATTGAATACAACTGCCGCTTCGGCGATCCCGAAACGCAGGTCGTACTGCCTCTTCTCGAAAGCGATCTTCTCACCGTCATGCAGGCGACAACGGAGGGGCGGCTCGCGGAAACCGACGTCAGATTTTCGCCGGAATCCGCCTGTTGCGTCATTATGGCTTCCGGAGGATACCCTCTTTCCTACCGGAAAGGATATGAGATCACCGTTCCGAAAGAAATCGCCGATTCCGTTTATTTTGCCGGCGCCGATGAAAAAAACGGCAAACTTGTCACGTCCGGCGGACGCGTCCTCGGCGTGACCTCCGTTGCCGGCACGCTGGAAGAAGCAATCCGGGCGTCTTATGAAAAAGTCGGGAAGATTCATTTTGAAAACGCCTGTTATCGGCACGACATCGGAAAAAAAGCCCTGACCTTTACGGAGGATAAACATGGTTTACAGAGTATTTGTTGAAAAACGGCCGGAACTGGCGCATGAGGCCAACGGACTTCTTAACGAAGCCGAAACCTTTCTCGGCATCCGTTCTTTGAAAAAAGTCAGAATCCTGAACCGTTATGATGTCGAAAACATCTCCGAAGACCTCTTTTCCTACGCGGAGAAAACGGTCTTCTCCGAACCGCAATCGGATATTGTGTCCCATGCACCGGATACCGACGGAGCCATCGCTTTCGCGGTGGAGTACCTGCCCGGTCAGTTCGATCAGCGGGCCGATTCCGCGGCGCAATGCATACAAATCATCTCGCAATCGGAAAGACCCGTCATACGCACGGCCAAAGTATATCTTCTCTACGGCGATCTCAGCGACGCCGAAATCGGAAAAATCAAAAAATATGTGATAAACCCCGTGGAAGCGCGCGAGGCGTCCTTCGACCTGCCAGACACGCTGGCGCTGCCGTGTGAAACGCCGACCGCCGTCCGCACGCTTTACGGTTTCTGCGACCTTGACAATGAGGGACTTGCCGCTTTTATCAAGGAATACGGACTGGCAATGGACATGGACGATCTTGTGTTCTGCCGGGACTATTTCCGTGCGGAACACCGCGATCCCACCGTCACCGAAATACGGGTGATCGACACCTATTGGTCGGATCACTGCCGTCACACCACATTTCACACCGTTATTGATCATGTCGTTTTTGAAGACAAACTGCTGAAGAAAACCTATGACGAATACATCGCCGCGCGCGCGGCCCTCGGCAACACGAAACCGATATGTTTCATGGATATTGCCACGCTTGCGGTCAAGGTGCTGAAAAAGCAGGGAAAACTTGATAAACTCGATGAAAGCGACGAGATCAACGCCTGCACTGTCAGAATACGCGTCGATGTGGACGGCACAAGCGAGCCGTGGCTGTTGCTTTTCAAAAACGAAACGCATAACCACCCCACCGAGATCGAACCGTTCGGCGGCGCGGCAACCTGTATCGGCGGCGCAATCCGCGATCCGCTTTCCGGCCGCTCCTATGTCTACGGTGCAATGCGCGTCACCGGCGCGGCCGATCCCCTGCAACCGGTCGGAGAAACCATCGAGGGGAAACTGCCCCAGCGGAAAATCGTTCAGACCGCCGCGGCGGGTTACTCTTCCTACGGTAACCAGATCGGTCTTGCCACGGGAATCGTAGATGAGATATATCATCCGGGATATGTTGCAAAACGTATGGAGATCGGCGCGGTGATTGCCGCCGCCCCCGAAAAGAACGTGCGCCGGGAGGTTCCCGCCCCCGGTGACGTAGTGATCCTTCTCGGCGGCGCCACCGGCCGCGACGGCATAGGAGGCGCCACCGGCTCAAGCAAAGCGCACAACGCCCATTCGGTGGAGACCTGCGGCGCGGAAGTCCAAAAAGGCAATGCGCCCGAAGAGCGCAAACTGCAACGGCTTTTCCGCAATCCCGAAGCCTGCAGAATGATAAAACGCTGCAACGACTTCGGCGCCGGCGGCGTTTCGGTTGCCATCGGCGAACTGGCCGACGGCCTTGACATTGATCTTGACGCGGTGCCGAAAAAGTACGAGGGACTTGACGGAACCGAACTTGCGATCTCCGAATCGCAGGAACGTATGGCGGTTGTCGTCGAAGCCGGGAACGTACAGAAGTTTCTCTCGATTGCCAATCGTGAAAATCTTGCCGCAACGCCCGTGGCCGTCGTAACGGCGTCACCCCGTCTTGTGATGCGCTGGAACGGAAACACCATTGTCAGCATCAGCCGCGAATTTCTGAATTCCAACGGCGCCGATAAGCACATATCCATCGTGACCGAACCTTTGTCGGTTCCCTGCCGGACGATAACGGGCGGTTTTTCCGAAAACTACCGCCGCATGGCCGCCGACCTCAATGTCTGCTCCAAACGCGGCCTTGCCGAACGTTTCGATTCCACGATCGGCGCCGGTACCGTCCTTATGCCCTTTGGGGGCAAAAATCAGTTGACGCCCGTTCAGGCCATGGTTCAGAAGATCTCCGTTGAAAAGAAACATACGGACGACTGTTCGCTCATGGCTTTCGGGTACAATCCCTTTATCTCCGAAAAAAGTCCCTATCACGGCGCCTATCTTGCCGTTGTCGAATCGGTATGCAAGCTGATCGCCTCCGGCGCGGATTTCAAAGATGTTTACCTTACTTTACAGGAATATTTCAAACGTCCGGGAAAAGACGGCAAACGCTGGAGCCAGCCTTTTTCCGCACTGCTCGGTGCGTTCAAAGCGCAGACGGAACTCGGTATCGGCGCCATCGGCGGTAAGGATTCCATGAGCGGATCTTTTGAAAATATCGACGTTCCCCCGACCCTGGTCTCCTTTGCCGTTACCACCTCCAAAACCGACCGCATCATTTCGCCGGAATTCAAAAAAGCGGGCAACAAAGTGGTCTTTCTCTCCCCCGCGTACAACGAAAATCATCTGCCGGATACCCCGTCGCTGCTCGCCCTTTTTCACCGGGTCGCAGAACTTATAAAGAGCGGGAAAGCCGTTTCCTGTTACACACCCGGTATGGGCGGGATTGCGGAAGCCGTTATGAAAATGTGCTTCGGCAACGGTCTCGGTTGCGCTTTTACGAACGCTGTTACGCTAAACGATTTGTTCGCCTGTCACTATGCGGGTTTCGTACTGGAAGTGACCGAATGGGAAAATGAAAAAGAGATTATCGGCGTTGTTACCGAATCTCCCGTTCTCTCTTACGCCGAAGAAAAAATCCCGCTTTCCGAAATTCTCCCGGTTTATGAAAACAAACTGGAAAGCATTTTCCCATGCAATATTCAAAATACGGGAAAAACGCCCGAAACGGTTTCTTACAGAACAAAAACATGGGCGTCCCCGGCTGTCAAAGTTGCCGTACCACGCGTGCTGATCCCGGTTTTCCCGGGAACAAACTGCGAATATGACTCCGCCAAGGCGGTGGCCGACGCCGGCGCCGTTCCCGAAATCGTTGTCATCAACAACCTCACCGCACATGGGATTGCGGAGAGCGTGAAATATTTTGAAAAGCAACTGAAAAACGCCCAGATGATTTTTATTCCCGGCGGATTTTCCGGCGGAGACGAACCCGACGGTTCCGGCAAATTCATCACCGCATTTTTCCGTAACCCTGAAATTAAGGAGGGCGTTACCGATCTGCTCGATAACCGTGACGGTCTGATATGCGGTATCTGCAACGGATTTCAGGCGCTGATTAAACTCGGTCTTGTGCCTTACGGGAAAATCATCGACACCGATCTGCACTGTCCTACCCTGACTTATAACACCATTGCGCGGCACCAGTCCAAAATTGTCCGTACAAGAATTGCCTCAAACAAGTCTCCGTGGCTGTCGCTTATGCATGTCGGCGACATCGTGAATGTTCCGGTCTCTCACGGAGAGGGACGCTTCCTTGCCGATGAAAAATTGATTGCCGCACTTGCCGAAAACGGACAGATCGCCACGCAGTACGTTGACTTTGAGGGAAAGGCGACAAACGATATTCACTTCAACCCCAACGATTCCGCATTTGCCGTTGAGGGCATTACTTCGCCGGACGGCAGAGTGTTCGGCAAAATGGGACACAGTGAACGCATAGGCGCGGGACTGTACCGCAACGTCCCCGGAAACTATGATATACAGATGTTCGCGGCCGCCGTCCGATACTTCAAATAACGGAAAAATCTCTGCCGCTGCCTGCGGCAGCGATGGTATGTCTGCACCGTAAAAAGCACGACGGACGGCATCGTCGCAACAAAAAAGCAGCAGAACACCTGCCGCTTTTATCCGCCCGTACATCAAAAAAGACGGATATGTAACGTAAAGATTACATATCCGTCTTTTTTTAGTGATACAATTTTGCAAGGCCGCCTTCGCTGGTCTCCTTATAAGTGCGCGAAAGGTCACGCCCGGTCTCATACATGGTCTTCACAACAAGGTCAAAAGAAATTTTGCGGGAATCGCTTAAAAAGTTCGCGAGGTTGACCGCATTGATGGCGCGCATGGCGGCAACGGCATTGCGTTCAATGCACGGTATCTGCACAAGGCCGCGGATCGGATCGCATGTAAGCCCGAGGTGATGTTCAAGAGCCACTTCGGCGGCATATTCGATCTGGTCGATTGTCATTTCGTAGAGTTCGCCGAGAGCGGCCGCCGCCATGGAGCAAGCACTGCCGATCTCCGCCTGACACCCACATTCCGCGCCGCTGATCGAAGCGTTTGTTTTGATCAGGTTGCCGATAATGCCGGCGGTGGCAAGCGCATGCAGAATATCCGTATCGGAAAATCCTTTGCGCTCCTGCACATATCTCAGTACCGCGGGCATAACGCCACTGGAACCGCAGGTCGGCGCCGTCACGATACGCCCCGCGGACGCGTTCTGTTCGCTCACTGCGAACGCATAGGCACACACAAGCCGGTTTTCCCGCGTTTCGTTTGATTCGTCAATATGGCGTTGATTATAAAGATGATTGGCCTTGCGGACAACGTGAAGACCGCCGAACAATTCGCCTGTCGCGTCAAGTCCTTCTTTAATACTGTTCTGCATGGTCTGCCAACAGGTAAGAAGATAATCGAAAATCTCTTTCCCCTCGATTTTTTCAACGTACTGCCAGAGCCGCAGACCGTGCGCCTTGCAGTAGGCGGCAATATCCGTAAAACTGTCGTGCGGATAAACGGATTTCGGCTCCGTAACCGCGGGGGCATCACGGCCGTCTACCCGTATTTCCCCGCCGCCGATACTGCATACCCGCCATTCGCCGATCGCCTCATCGCCCATAAACGCGCGGAGGATCATCGTATTCGGGTGCGGCAGATCGGTGGTCAGCGTATCGAATCTGACGGTTGTCGGCACCGGAGCAAATTCCTGACAAATGATATAGTCGGTACGGTGTCCTTTCCCCGTTTTGGCCAGACTGCCGAACAGAATCGCCTCATAGCGGTCAGCCTGCGGATAAGTGGTGCGGAAGAGACGCGCCGCCGTTTCCGGTCCCATCGTATGGGAACTTGACGGGCCGTTTCCTATGCGGTAAAGTTCGGACAGGGAGTCCATTCCCTTATCTTTTCGTTCCCGTCGCATGAACGGCGCCGGTTTTTCACGGGTATCGCCGTGAAGAAGCGTTTCCAGTTCCACGCCGAATACGGACGCCAGCCGGCATAAAACTTCCGTTGCGGGGGCAGAATCGCCCGTTTCCCATTTGGAAACCGCTTTATCCGTCACACCGACGCGCTTGCCGAGCTCTGCCTGCGAAAATCCGGCGCGTTTGCGCAGGATACGGATCTGCTTTGCAATGGCCTCCGATGCGTTTTTTTCTGTTACCATTTCTGTTTCCTCTTCGCCTCATGCCGATCTTTGTTTTCGCGCGTTTTATTTTTTGCGCGCGCGGAATGTCGTGACACATTGCATGATGCTTTTTCATTAATTGTATCTTATATAAGGATAAAAGTCAAGCGTATCCCCTGAAAAAGGCGGCAAAGCAAGAGAAAGCCGTTTTATCGCCCGATATTCTGCCCTTTTTTCAAAAAAGCTATTGACAAAAGGGAGATTTTGTTGTATAATATCGCCCGTATGGGGGAATTCCCGAGTGGCCAAAGGGGACAGACTGTAAATCTGCTGCGATTGCTTCGGTGGTTCGAATCCACCTTCCCCCACCAA
>CAJLXA010000034.1 GCA_905210485.1 uncultured Eubacteriales bacterium
CCCGCCGTATGCATGACCGCGGCCGCGTGCGCCGTTTTTCTTTTGTCCATGCTTTCTGTGTCGGATATTTCTGTGTCGGATATATGATCCATAAGCGTTCTCCGTCAGATGTTTCCGGGAAACGCGCTGGCATTGTCTCCGAGAAATGCGTCATAGCCGGTCTGTTCCACCGTATAATGCCCCGCGTCCACGTCCACGACCGTCACAGACGCATTGGGCACCCACTTGACTGTTCCCGCAAAAGCCGGATCGCGTCCGAGAAAACGGCAGGATAAAAGCCGGATCGGCGTGGCGTGTGTGGCAATGACGACGGTCTTGCCGTCGTTTTCCGCAACGATGCGGTCAAAAGCGCGGTATACGCGCCGTGAAAGCGAAAGAACGCTCTCCCCGCCCGTGGGAACGGCGCGGCCGATGTCATTTCTGAAAATAGCGTAAGCCTCGGGATAAAGTTCGGAAAGTTCATCGTAAGAGCGCTTTTCCCATTCGCCGGCATAGATCTCACGAAGATCCTGAACGGGGATAATCTCCAGTTTTTTTCTCTCCGCAAGCGGACGGACGGTATCCTCCGCACGGATAAGATCGCTCGAATAGATTTTGTCGATCGGCCATGCGGCGAGATAATCCGCCACCTTTTCCGCCTGCTGTTTTCCGAGCGGCGAAAGGCCGAGGTCGGTGTGGCCGAGAAAAAGCGAATACAGGTTTCCCATGCTTTGCCCGTGCCGTACAAGTATCACTTTTGTCATGATGATTCCTCCCGCCGATTTATGCGGTGTTGATTACATTATTATTTTAACATCTTTTGCGCAAAATGCAAGTCCGGCCTATATTTTCGGAAATTTTCACAATAATCAAAAAATGCATTGACTTGTTTTTGGCAATCTGATACAATAGATAGAGAATACGGAAATTTCGCCGCCGCACAACACTATATTGATAAGGAGATTTTCATGAAATCCGTCAAACGTTTTTTTCTTCATACCTTTATCCCCCTTTTTCTGCTTCTTGCACTGACGCTCCCTCTCCTCGTATCCTGCCAGAACAAGAATCCCGACAGTTATGTGGGTAAGAAAGACACGCTGAAATTGACAAAGAAAGAACTTGCCGATCTGTGCATCGTTTATAATATCCGCGCCCTCTCGGACGAAACGGACGTTCTTGACGGTTTTCTCCGCAAACTGAAAGATACTTTCGGTACCGATGTGGCGTGCGAAGACGATATGCACGAGCATAACAAAACATACGAAATTCTTTTCGGCTCTCCCGACAGCGAAACCTATAAAAACATGACGCAGGATCTGTCACTGCGCGACGGTGACTTCTTCATCGGATATGCGGACAAAAAAATCGTCATCACTGCCGGCAGTGCAAACGGACTTCAGTCGGCCGTGGATTTCCTTTTTGCCAACTGTTACGGAAAGGACGCGCTTTTCATTCCGAAAAAGCATCTTGCGGAAAAGAATTACACCGTTAAAAGCGCAACTTTTGCACAGAACGACTTTTTAAAGACGCCGTATTCGCTTGTAGTACGCAGCGGCGCTTCCGAGGCCGCCACGCTTTTGCGGAATACCGTTTCCGACCTGTGCGGTATCACGCTGAAAATCAGCAGTTCCGCAAGTTATAAACATATCTACATAGGCACACGCAAAAACGAAACCGCCACTTCCGGCGCTTATACGGTGGAATGTGACGAAAACGGGAACGTTTACATCGCCGCCACCGACGTCGCCGATACCGCAAAAGCCGTCGAACTGTTCCTTTATAAAGTTTTCGGTTGCGACGGTATTTCCGGCACCGCCGCGGAAACCGTCCTCCTCCCCGCCGGCACCATTTCTTACAGCGCCGCGGATTACAATACGCTGAAAACCGTCCGCCTCGCACAATACACAAAGAAAACGCTGTATGTCTCCGCCGGAGCGGCCGCGGGCGGAAACGGAAGTGCGGAGGCTCCCTATGCCACGCTTACGGAAGCCGTCAATGCGGCGCATGCCATCATTGCGGAAAACGACCGCATGAACATTACCATCGCCATGGATTCCGGCACGCACCGTCTTACCGACACGGCGATCTTTTCCGGCGCGGACATCGGTGATAAACGCTACTATCTGACGCTGAAAGGCGACGGCGACAACACGATTGTGACGTCGGGCGTCCCGGTTCCCGGCACTGCCTTCACCAAAGTCAACGGAAAGAATTACTATGCCTATCAGTTGCCGTCTTCCTATATCCGGAACGGCCAATACCCCGCGCTCCGGGATCTTTCCGTAAACGGCAACCTGCTGACGCTCGCACGCTCTGCCGGCGAAAAACTCATGGCGCTTGACGCATACAAAGGCGAAGTTACGGAAATCACCGATAAAAACGGAAATGTAACGGAAACGGTCACCCCCGTTTCCGAGGACGAACATATTCTTTATCTTGACGCGGAACTGCTCTCCCGCTACGAAAACGAAAGCGACATCCGCGACGCGGAACTCTGGATCAAGGTGGAATGGCAGATCCACGCCGTTCATATCGACTATATCGACAGACAGAAAACCGAGCGCGACAGCGACAACAATCTGCTTTACGCCGTAAAAATCCGCGAAGAAGACTGGAACGCGCTGATGGGCGACCCCACAAGCAATAAACGCAACTACTATTCCACGCTGAAGAACCGCGGCTATTGGATCGCAAACGACGTGCATTTTCTCACCGAAAACAATACGTTTGTCTATGACCGCGAAAACGGTACTTTCTACGTGATTCCCCCGAAGAACAGCAATATTTCCGACCTGACCTTTGAAATTCCGATGCTGAATACGCTTCTCTCTTTCTCCGCCGCGGAGAACGTCCGCATAGAAAACCTTGCTTTCACCGGCATCACCAACACCTATATTGCGGATAACGGTTATATTACGGGACAATGCGGCTATCTGAAAACGGGCAACACCGGATTTTTGCCGTATGCGGCTGTCTACGGAGAAAACATAAACGAATTCACCGTAAACGATTGCCTTTTCGTGAATCTTTCCTGCGACGGCGTGTCTTTCCGCGGCGCCGTAGATAATCTCACGGTAACCGGCAACGATTTCAAAAACATCGGCGGATCGGCGATCCGCGTCGGCAACAACAACGGCACGTATTCCGCGAAGAATCACAACTACAATATTGTCATCGAAAACAACCTGGCGGAAAACACCGGTATGATCTATACCAGTAACGCGGCCATCTTCGTCTCCTGCGTGCAGAAACTGTCCCTGTGTCATAACACCATCCGCCACTCCGCCTATTCCGGCATATCGGTCGGCTGGTCGTGGTCACCCATGAAAAACGCAGGCGGCATCAACGTGAAATATGCCGAGATCGCTTACAACTATATCGACGGTTTCATGTGCGGTATGAAAGACGGCGGCGCCATCTATGCCGTGGGCGGCAACTCGCCGTTCAATGAAAACGAAGACGTGTACTTCAATTTCATTCATGACAACTACTGCGTCGTGTCTCCCGAAACCGCCACGCTCGCGGATGAACCCACCGGCGGCTACACGGTTCTCTACCTCGACGGTTCTTCTTCCAACTGGCGCATGAACCGTAACGTCATCATGACCCTGCATGAGACCAACCCCACCAAATTCTCGTACCTTTCCTATCAAAGCGTTCCGGGACAACAGGCATACAACAACATGAGCGACGAAAACTATATTATCGGAATCCCCGATGCCCGTGAAACCCAGTGGATATTCGGCGACGGTCTGAATGAGGAGAAATCCGTTCTGTACCGCCTCTACAGCGAAAACAATACCATTATCACCGACAAAAGCCTCCTTCGCTCTGCCTATTCCGATGTCATAGACATTATCGAAGCCTCCGGTTGTGAAAACGACCCCGGCGTTCTTACAGACAACTGAACCCGCAAAACGCGGAGAAACGAATTGTTTCTCCGCGTTTTTATGCGCATATTTTGCTGTAATCCTCAAAAACGTCGAATTTTTACAGATTATTTGCAGGATTGTTAAGTTTTTTATTCATATCTATTGACTTTTGTGCGCTAAAATGATATAATGTAAGAACATTCTTTTCCAATTTGTGAAAAAAATTTTAACATTTTTGAGAAACGGGGTAATTCATTATGAACGGACTGAAAAAGAAATACGGCCTGCTGACCGCAATCTGCATGGTCGTCGGCATCGTCATCGGATCTGGCATCTTCTTTAAAGCCGGAAAAGTGTTGAAAAACACGAACGCCAATATCGGTAAAACATTACTGGTTGTCGGCATTGTCGGCGTCATTATGATTATCTGCTCCCACGTTTTCGCAACGCTCGCGAACAAATACGAAAAAGTAAACGGCGTTGTTGACTATGCAGAGGCAACGCTCGGTAAACGCTATGCCTATTATGTCGGCTGGTTCATGTCCACCATGTATTATCCGATTCTCACCTCCACGCTCGCATGGGTATCCGCGCAGTATACCTGCATGCTGTTCCAATACGACGCTTCTTCCGCCGTCCATCTGACGCTTGCGGCATTCTATCTCATCGCCGGCTATGCCGTCAATGCCCTTGCGCCGAAGCTCGCCGGATACTTTCAGGTCTCCACTACCTTTATCAAACTCGTACCGCTTATCCTGATGGCTGTCGTCGGCACGATCGTCGGCCTCGTCAACGGTATGACCGTAGAAGCTTTCAAAACCAATCTTGACGCCGTAGGCGACATACAGGTCAGCGGCAATATCATGACGGCCGTCGTGGCGTTTGCATTTGCCTACGAAGGCTGGATCATCGCCACCGCTATCAATGCCGAACTGAAAGACGCCAAAAGAACCCTGCCGATCGCGCTGATCATCGGTTCGATTATCGTGATTTCGGTCTATCTTCTGTTCTTCCTCGGCCTGACCGGCGCCCTTCCCACCGAAGACATCATCAAAGCCGGCGACGACCTCCCGAAAGCCGCCTTTTCCGCACTCTTCAACAGCCCTGTTTTCGGCACGATCGTCATGGTCTTCATCATTATCTCCTGCCTCGGTACCATGAACGGCCTTATGCTCGGTTGCTGCCGCGGCGTTTACTCGCTTGCCGCCCGGAATGAGGGTCCCCTTCCCGATGTATTCTCGCAGATCGACGAAAAGACGAATATGGCTACGAACTCTTCCGTCATCGGCCTGCTCTTCTGCGCCGCATGGCTCTTCCAGTGGCAGATTTTCTTCTTCGACAATACCGTGCTCGGAAACGGCCGCATCCCGCTTTTCTGGTGCTGGGAGGGCGACGAAGTTTCCATCATCACACTGTATGCGTTCTACATACCGATGTTCATCGCCATGATGATCAAATGCAAAGATCTGCACCCCGCCAAACGTTTTGTTATGCCAGGTCTGGCCGTTGCCTGCTGTATCTTTATGTGCTACTGCGCATTTTCCGCATACAGAGGACAGGGACAGATTTACAGCTATCTTCTCGTATTCGCCATTATCATGGTTATCGGTTTCTTCTTCTCGAACGATTTCAAGGCGTTTCTCTCACGCATGAAAGATAAGAAAAACGGATCGAACTGATACAGAAAGCAGGCCGGACTTTCCACAGGAAGTCCGGCCTGCTTTTTATGCGGAAAAAGTCCGATATTTCTTGATTTTTTGCGATTTTTTTCGGAATATCTATTGACAAGCTTTATCCTGTTTGCTATAATATAACCTGTTATGGGGCATTAGCGCAGTTGGGAGCGCACAACACTGGCAGTGTTGGGGTCAGGGGTTCGAGTCCCCTATGCTCCACCAATCGAATAAGAGCGTCCGCACCTTGGCTTTTAAGGTGCGGATAAATCTTATCACTTATGAACGTATACGGCGGACAGTATGCGTCCGGGGGTTCAGTCCGCGGAATCGCATAATCCGAACCTTGCTTTTTCGGTTTTTGACTTTTTGATCGGTTCTGTGATTATGAAAGACGGGTTTTCACCCGTCTTTTTTTATTCTCCGCCCGCTTTTCGCATTGCCGCAATACCGCCGCCCGTATTTTCTCTTCCCTGCAAAACATATTTCCAACGAAAAAAGAGAGCGTATCCCCGCTCTCTTTTTTTCACTCTCTATCCGCTGTCTTTACAGAAAAACGGGCGACGGCCGCGAAGTACCCGAAAACAAGGGCGCCGCCGAGCAAAAGCCCGCCGAGAATATCGGTAAACCAATGCACACCGGACAAAAGCCGCCCGATAACCGTCACCGATAAAAGAATCATGCAACACACTTCAAGAACCGTCCGCCATGCTGTATTCCCGATTCTTTTCCGTATCTGGTAGACGGCGGTCAACATCACGCATACGGCAATCATCGTATGAGAAGACGGAAAAGACGCCTCCGGGGCATCTCCCCACATCACGGGGCGATAGTTCACCACGCACACTTCAAAAAGGACGTAGAACGCCGCCATGACCGCGTAGAGCCCTGCAAGACAATAAAGGTCGGTATCCGCTTTCTTTAGACTCCTGCGACTCACCGCCTGCCATATTCCCAATACGGCAAAAGCGCCCGCCGTCGCCAAAACAATATAGCCGGAAATCTCCGTTATTTTATAAAGCCGGTTATGCACCCCCGTCAGCGTGTGCATCGCCCGGTTGAACGTGGCCAGTCCGACAACGGAATCCTGCGGTCCGACGGCCTGCACATCTATGGTTTTCAATAAAACGATCAGCGTGCAGAATAAAAAAAACAATACTCCCGCCGTTATTCCGTTCTGCTTCACTCTCTTGTTCATAATTATGACCTCCACCCATAACATATCCGCTTATAACAGATGTATTTTATCATATTTTCCCCGAAAAAGCAAGAATACCGCGCCGATATTTTCGGAATACGCGAAACTTTTGCGCGGAATCCGCTCAGACATCTGCCGTCGGTCAACGCTGTTTGCTTCCGCCGACGTCAGATCACCCGTCGGTATTTTTTCACCGCCCGCCTGCCGACAGAAAGAAATGCCTTATACTGTGCACCCGTTATATCCGGCAAACGCCATCCGTTATCAATATTTCTCTGTAAGTGTTGCCGTAAAACGCCATTAAAATGAAAAACAGAATTCAATGTTGTCAAGAGAAAAACAGAATAGAGTTCCCGCCATGATTTTCTTTTTATACATCGCCAAAAAATATGCCGATAGGCAGAGAAGCGTAAAAACCGTGTATATGTGCCATGTTATCCATGCGCCATGCTTCCCCGATTACGGGAAACAACGTTGTGTCCCGCGCCCAACCACCGCCCGGAAACGACGAGGTAAGCACATGCTTCAATCAGTCACAAGCGGCGCCCTGCCCCATAGTTTTAAATCAGAGTTTTCCATATAACCGTCCCGCCCTTAATCGTATGTACGTTGTAATCGCGCGTCCCCCGCATATGTGCCTGCACAGCCATTTTCACGCAGGAAATCAAGAAAATCGGGCGGCGTTACAACGCCGTATAAGACGTGCACGCAGGAATCCGATTGCGCTCCGGCGCAATTTCTGCCTGAATTTTACCAATATATACCTAATAATACAATGAAAAACGGCCGCCAACGGAAAATTTTCAAAAAATCATACGATTTGAATACTATTTTGTAAATATTATATTGACAAATAATAATTTTGGGTATATAATATACATACAACCACAGAAAAAGACCTGTGAAGTTGTTTTTGCACAAAATTGTACTATACTGTTGTGACACAAATCGACAAAAAATTTCAAAATCCAACAAGGAAACGCATTTTCCCCAAAACGAGGGTGGTCCGAATTATATTGAAGAAGGAGGAGCGGCATTTTAAAATATATTTACGGAGTTGTACGGGAAACATACATAGGCAAAGATAAGTCGAGAACAACATACGGCATCGCCGTGATGACCGAAACGGAAGAAGGCGTGGAATTCCCTGTTCGTGCCATGCACGATTGTTCTTCCGATCTTCAGGCCGTAACGGAATTTGTGGCACTCTGCAACAGATTGCAACTTTCCCCGGTACATCTTGACGACGCGGTCGACGATTTTCTGTTTTAAGCAATATTTCCCTATCGAATAAAGAAAGGCGACAGACAGTCGCCTTTCTTTATTTTACTGTGAAAGACATTCGCACACTTTCGCAAAAAGCCTTGACAAAACGGAAAATTTTGATATAATAAATATGTTAAAAGCCGTTCCGTACATACGGACGTCTTTCTTTTCTCTCCCCGGATGTCGCTCTGTTGGCAACAGAGGTAGTTTGAGGGTAAAACGTCTCCCCTTGTTGGGAAATTTTCTAAAAACGCCGAAACCCCTTGTAAACAATGGGTTTTCTGCGCTATGCTCTCTCAAAAAATCGCTATAAACAGCGTTTGACCGCTTACCGGGAATCGACCGAGAATTCTGAATTTTCACTCATCGGGCGTGGCGCGATTGGTAGCGCGCGAAAGTTTTGAGCGCGTGACCGCTTATAAGCCGGCCACCGCATGAACTTAACCGCCTCATGAATTGACCGCTGAAAGCTCGTTTGACCACTTAGAGAACAGACTGAAAAATCGAATATTTTCTCACTTCGGGATGTAGCGCAGTTGGTAGCGCGCGTGGTTTGGGAGCGTGTGACCGCCTCATAAGCCGACCGCCGAAAGCTCGCAAAATCTCCGTTTTTCTCGCGTTTCCTCGCTTTTTTGCCACCGTGTTCTTCGGCAAAAAACTTTTGACCACAGATTTGACCACTTACGGATTTGACCTAAAAAATCGAATATTTCCACCAATCGGGGTGTGGCGCAGCTGGTAGCGCGCGAAGTTTGGGACTTCGATGCCGTCGGTTCGAATCCGGCCACTCCGACCAAAAACCCCTGAAATCTACTGATTCAGGGGTTTTTTCTTTACTTTTTGCGCTACGTCGTAAAGCATTTCTTTTTGAATAATCAAATTCTTTCTTAATCTTAGTTGTACATCCATCTTTTCTTCATCAGTATAACCGCTAGAACTCCTCTTCGCCACGTATCAGATATTACATTCATAAACCAATCTCTCCCAATTTCAACGCATATTATTTCTCGTCTGGTACGATCTCTACAATATCGTCCATCTTGCATTCGAGGGCAGTACAAATCTTAACGAGGACGTCGCTGGAGACGATAGCGCCGTCCTTGCCCATCTTGGTGATGGTAGCGATGCTGATGCCGGCTTTTTCGGCGAGTTCTTTCTTTTTCATATCACGGTCGATTAAAAGCTTGAATAATTTTTTATAGCTTGCGGTCATTGCATTACACCTCAATAACATAAAATTCATTGATTATATCGTCTTTCACAGCATTATAAATCCCACGCAACAGTGCTGTTTTCCATGTGTTTTTTTGTGCGGTTTCGTAAGATTGCAAACACTCGGTCAAATATTGTAACAATCCCTGCTTTCCACTCAGTTGATATACTTTTTTCCAAATTCCGATATTTTCTGATATTTCAGTTGATGCTTGAACGGAATATGCATGCTTCAATTTATATAAATCCAAATGTGCACATAACCGAGAATGAAGTTCAACATTAACCGTCTCTATTTCCGGATTAACATAATACTGTGCGACCAAAATATTGTTTTTAGATACAACATCAGCACACAACCATATAACATTGTCTACATCATCAAAATATGGATGTAACGGCGCACTTAACTTGCTGTTAACAGGACTATTGCCTTTGTTGCTATTACAATCCTTACATGCCGGAATCAAATTGTCCGGTGTAACTGAATATGTAGGATACAGAGTCTTTGCTAAATAATGATCAAGAGTCGAAGCCTGTCCGATATCACAAATTGGGCATTTGCCGGATTTAGCATTCGCAATTATTTTATCATAATATTTTGCCCTGACATCCGAACATATTACAAACTTACGATCGTATAGTTTCACCATCTCATCTTTGGTAATTATCGTAACGGTGCCACATGACAGTATATTCACCCAGACAAAGAAACGGGCGCATTTGTCAATGCGCCCGCAAGTTTTATTCATCTCCGTCCGTTACATGCCTGTCAGAATGGTAAACAAAAACGAAAGAACTCCCGCGATATATCGCGATTGTTCGATAATACGACATATACGATCACATGTCAAACCGGATCGTATGCAAAGATAAACCGCATATGAATGACCGCATGCAAAACCGGTCCGCGTACCAAGGAAAATCGTTTGCCAAAAGAAAAACGTTTATCGGTCTTCTCCGGCATACCGGCCGGAAAAAAGTGGTGTCGGCCGTTTTTACGGTAAAGCCCCTTTCATATTCGGCTTTTTAACCGCTTCAGCGTTTTACCGGCGGTTCTCCTCATGATTGCTCTCCGTTTTCCGCACCGCACGACGGGCAGGCTTTCTTCCGAGATAGCGGCACACACGCGCTTTATATCGGATGTATTCTTCGCCGAATGTCCGTTCCATGAATTTTTCTTCCTGTAATATCTGCAAATGCAGCATAACGATTGCAAACAAGGAAAAAGCGCCGCTGACCGGGTTGCCGTACATGAGAAAAACGCCGATATACATAAGGTCAAAGCCAAGAAACGCCGGATTGCGGCTGACCATATAGATTCCCCGTGTAACAAGATCGGTTTTATCTTTCTCCGGGATTCCCGCCCGCCAACTGTCTCTCATGCAGAAAACCGCCAGAAAAAACACGGCGTCACCGATAAATCCGAGAACAGCGCCTGCCGTCCGCACACCGTGCGGCATGTAGTTCCAACCGGTTCCGACCGAAAAAAATTCGGCGGCGACAACGGTATATGTCGCTGTCGCCATCAGTGTTTCTATAATATGTATTTTTCTTTCTTTTACGCTTCCTATATGATTGGTTTTAATGCCGCGCTTTTTCTGCAAAAACATCTTTGTAAAATAGATCGCATAAAAGGCAAGCAGCACAAGAACCGCCAGAACGCCGTATGGAATAATCTGCTTTTTAATATTAAAATCCACTTTGATTTCCTATTTCTTTTTCTGACTTTTGTTCCGCGCCGAGACGGCAAAGAAGAGACATAACGATGAACATGATTCCGACCGAAACCGACGAGGAAGCGTTGAGATCCAGCGGCCCCACGTCGGCCAATGTCGCTTTCAGCACCGCATAGGCAATGGCCGCAACGGTTTGCGCCGCAAGCGAAATTCCGATTGCCAGAATTCCGAGGCGCGTCATTTCTTTTGCGCCGCCAAGGTCAAACGGCGTACCGTCCGCAAGTTCTCTTTTGAAATAATGCGCCGCAAACGCGGCGAGCACACATTCGCCGGCGCAGAGCACCATGCCGACCGCCATGCTTGCATAAAGCGTACCGAGGCTCATGTCCGCCTCCGTATACAGAAAACTTTCCAACGTCACACCGCCGATTTTCACCGCGGCGGCGCCGACGGCAAGACCGATAATGCCGAAAAAGCAACCGAAAAACCCGACAATGCAGAAGATGGCTACCACTTTGCTTAGTATCTGTCCGATTTTCGCTAATGTTTGAATAATTTTGAGTGTTTTCACGATGATCTCTCCTTACTGTATTTTTTCGATAATTTTCAGAAATTTCGGCGGCGACTGAATTTCATGCGTGATAAATCGTCCGCCCTTATAAAGCGCAAAGGTTGTGAACGGGCACGGCGCGGCCTGCGCCTCTTCCTTTGTATCTATATGCACGGTTTGCAGAAGAACGCCGTTTTCTTCCGCCGTTTTTTTCAGGAGCGGTACATATTTTGCCGTAAACGGGCATTGATCCGTATAGTAAAGGACATATCCGTCGGCCGTCGGCCGCACGTCTTTTACCGAAGATCCGAAATGCGGTTTTTCCGCATTTTCCGTAAAAGGCAAATACATCAGAAGAAAATGCGGATCGCTTCTGTCCGCAATCGTAAATCCTTTGTGTTCAAGGAACTTCCTGTCGGCAAGAAATCCCTCTTTTTTCTCCGACGACAGTATAACAAGGCCTTTCTTTTTGTTTTTTCTGCCGTCTTCCATACATGCGTCAAGAAGATCGTTTGCGTATCCGTGCCCCTTGAGACTTCCCGAAACCCAAAGGCAATCAATATATAAATATCCCTCCGCCTCTATCGGCGCCCATGCATTTTCGGCCGGGATATATTCTATGAAACATTTTCCGCGAACGTTGCCTTTCAGGAAAACAAGACCGTCGTCAAATCTTTTTCTTAACCATGTCTTCTTCGATAATACCTGCGCGTTCTTTTCGTCGGCAATCGCACAGCAAATATGTTCTTTTTCCAGATTATCTTTTGTTACTCTTATGTACTCCATTTTATATCTCCCCGTAAATTTTGCGGAATATGGGTCGCGCGCCATTGTTTAGCCGATATACTGCCGTTAAAAATTCCGGTACGACGTTTTTAATTCCGTCGGTCAGTTGTCCTCGTAAAACTTTCCGCGAAAGAAATTCTCGTTGCCGAGCGGCGTTGCGGTAAGGCGGAACATGACGCAGCCGTCCGGACAGACGACGGTTTTTGTGTATTTACCGTCCCCGCCGATATTTGTCAGATCACCGCCGCTGCGCACGGCTTCCATGATCGGAAAAAGAACCGTCATCGTCTTACTGCATATGCCGTACCCCTGTTCATTGACGGGGCAACCGTATGTAGCGCGATACCTGTCGCCGATCTCCTCACCGTTGCGGCAATACCGTTCGCACTTTTCGCCGCGCAGATAACCGATGACCTCAACCTCAAATTCATACTCCTCGTTATACCATTTTTTCATGTTTTTACTCCTTGTTTTTAAAATGCATAAACGACAGTATTCCTGTCGGCAAAAACCATGCGCACCATATTTCCAGCACTATGACCCCGATGATCGCGTCGCTGTTTTCCGTGAAAACTCCAAGCATCGGAAACAAAAGACAGCTGATGAAAAACATGCCGTGCAGAATAAGTAACCACTTTAAAACCCTATCGGCTTTTGTCCGCGTTATGACGGTCAACCCGGCGAAAAAAGTCGCAAGCGACATCATGGCATACCCGAGCATATCCAGATTAAACAGGAGTCCGAATCGCTGAAAGTCAAGCAGTTTCGCCGCCTCTTTGCCAAGGCCTCCGCTTCTCACAACGGTCAGTTGCGTAAAATATACCACCGTGATTACCGCCGCATAGGCCGCCGCCATTGCCATGGCGGCATACCCCGGAACTTTGGCGTCGGTCTCCGCATAAAAGGCGAATCCGCCAATCATCAGCACAAAACCGAAAGCAATAAACATGGAAGAAAAATAACTGCCGGCGTCAAATCCAAACAGCATGGAAACCGCAAATGCCAAAATGGCAAACGCATTGACGGCCGCGCCGCACATTCCCGTTACTCTGTTCATTATTTTTTCTCCACAAGTCTACGGAAAACGTTATCCCTGTCAAAATCACCGCTGACAAATCCGGGCACTTCTTTGATTGCCTTACAGACAGCAATGCTGAAACCCGTGAGGATTTTTTCCGTTTCCGCGTCGGAATATGGGTATCCCCCCGTTACGCAAAGCGTTGCTATACCGTAACCGACCAGCCACATATCCCGGAAATATCTGTCGGCTTCCCCGGCCGTGATGTGGTAAACGTTCATCAGAAGCGGGCGCAATTCTTCCTGCGAACGCTCCATCGCCGCTATCGCGCCGCCGGAACTGTTTTCGGGCGATGACAGAAACAGCAGTTTATACAGTTCCGGTTCCTCCTGCGCAAAACGGATATACTGTCGGCCGAATCCGAAAAACGGCACCTTTTCCTGAAGCCCCCGACGGGCATATTCATTATACAGATTTTCTGCCGCAAGGCGTATCGCCGTCCTTGCCTCTTCCATATTGGCAAAGCAGGAAAAAACGGGTTGCGTCGAAGCGCCGAGTTCTTCCGCAATATCCCGTGATCCCCTTTTTTCTTGTAACATTCACCGCGGCCTCTATAATCTGTTCTCTTGTAAATTTGCATTTCGGCGGCATATCTTCACCCTTTCTTTTGATAAATAGTGCTTGATATATAACAATTACTATATTATCATATATCCCGCATTTTATCAACAGCAAACGCCGTTCGGGAAACCGTTTTTACGGCTGTTTTCCCGAAAAGCAACGTTATTGTACCGCAGATCCGTTATAAAGTCTTGCATGCAAACAAAAATCGTGCTATACTACTCGTATAATCCATTGAAAAAGGAGCATGCCTCATGGCCGATTGGAACGCCGTACAATATATGAAATTTGAATCGGAACGGACGCAACCTTCCGTGGATCTTCTGAACCGACTCACGGATCTCGCGCCGAAGCGTATTCTCGATCTCGGGTGCGGCCCCGGTAACAGCTCCCATGCATTGGCCGGAAAATTTCCCGCCGCTGACATCATCGGTATTGATTCTTCGGAAGATATGCTGATAAAAGCAAAAGCGGCCTATCCGCAGTTTTCTTTTGTTTCCTGCCATGTACCCGACGGACTTTACCGCATAGACGGCACGTTCGATCTTGTATTTTCCAACGCCTGTATCCATTGGATACCCGATCAAAGGCAACTGATCCGCTCCGTTTTTGAAAAATTGAGTCCCGGCGGTGTTTTCGCCGTACAACTTCCGATGACCGAAAAAGCGCTCTTTTACCGTTTGCTTTATCAATTGATAGCCAGCGGACAGTGGAAAAAACTGAACGGGATCCGTAATTTTCACAACCTGTCCCCCGAAGAATACGACGCCCTGCTGTCTGAATTTTCGGCTTCGCTTTCCATGTGGGAAACGATATACTATCACACGGTTCCGTCGCCGTCTGCCGTTCTTGAATGGTATATGGGGAGCGGCCTCCGCCCCTATCTGTCCGCGCTCCCCGATGAGGAACGTCCGCTTTTCCTGCACGATCTTGAGGCGCTCATCGCCGGGCACTACCCCGTAAAACCGAGCGGTTCCGTCATTTTAAAAATGCCGCGTCTCTTCTTCATAGCCCGCAAATGTAAATAAAACTTTTCTTTAATAGGAAAAAACATTCCCCGGTTCCGACACCGAAGGAATGTTTTTCTTTTTGTTTCCATGAATTTTTTATAAAAAACGGTTCAACCTATTGACAAGGTAGGTAAAACGTGCTATACTGACGGCGGAAATGAAAATCCCGGCCGGATATTTATCCTGCCGATGTAAAATACAACCATCAGTAAAGGAGACGCTATGTTTGTATATGCCGACAATGCCGCCACCACAAAAATGAGTGATGCGGCCAAAAACAAAATGTTTGATATTGCCGAAAACTTTTACGGCAACCCCTCCAGCCTGCACTCGGTCGGGCAGGCGGCAAAGGAGATCCTCGAAAACGCGCGGCAGACCGTCGCCGATTGCCTCGGTTGTCTGCCGCAGGAAATTTATTTTACGTCCGGCGGCAGTGAGGCGGATAATCAGGCCATTCTTTCCGCCGCCGCTATCGGTGCAAAAAAAGGAAAGAAACACATTATATCCACCGCCTTTGAACACCACGCAGTTCTGCATACGTTGGAAAAACTGAAAAAACAAGGCTTTGATATTCAGCTTCTTGATGTACACGCGGGCGGCAATATCACCGCCGATGAGGTCAGAGAAGCCATTCGCGACGATACCTGCCTTGTTACGGTCATGTATGCCAATAATGAGATCGGCTCGGTTCTGCCGATTGCGGAAATCGGCGCGGTATGCAAAGAAAAAGGCGTGCTCTTCCACACGGACGCGGTACAGGCCGCCGGCCATCTCCATATCCGCGTGCATGATGAAAACATTGATATGCTTTCCCTTTCCGCCCATAAATTTCACGGACCGAAAGGCGTCGGCGTTCTGTACGCACGGAAAGGCATTTTGCTTCAAAGCCTGATCGAGGGCGGCGCGCAGGAACGCGGGAAACGCGCCGGCACCGAAAACCTCCCCGCCATCGCCGGCATGGCTGTCGCCCTGAAAGAAGCGTGCGATTATATTGACGAAAACGGAAAAAAAGTTTCCGCGTTGCGCGACAAACTGATCCGCGGACTCTCCGCCATTCCTCACAGCGTTCTGAACGGCGACCCCGTTCATCGTCTTCCCGGAAACGTCAATTTCTGCTTTGAGGGAATCGAAGGCGAGAGCCTCCTGCTTTTACTTGACGATCGCGGCATCTGTGCGTCCTCCGGTTCCGCCTGCACGTCGGGTTCTCTCGATCCGAGCCATGTGCTTCTTGCTATCGGCAGAACGCATGAAGTGGCGCACGGGTCTCTCCGTCTCTCGCTTTCGGAGCAGAATACCGAAGAAGAAATCGACTATATGCTCGGTGTGATTCCCGGTATTGTGGAATATTTAAGGAACATGTCTCCCCTGTGGCATGACAAAATCAGCGGTAAAAAATCGTTTATTCTCTAAAAGAAAAGGAGCGAATTATTATGGCACTGTACAGCGAAAAAGTAATGGATCACTTCAGAAATCCCCGTAACGTCGGCACAATCGAAAATGCGGACGGCGTCGGTGAAGTCGGCAACGCAAAATGCGGCGACATCATGAAAATCTATCTGAAGATCGACAACGATATTATTACCGACGTCAAATTTGAAACATTCGGATGCGGTTCTGCCATTGCCTCCAGTTCCATGGCAACCGAAATGATTAAGGGGAAACCTCTCCGCGACGCTTTGGCTCTTACAAATAAAGCGGTTGCCGAAGCGCTGGACGGCCTCCCCGCCTACAAAATGCACTGTTCGGTTCTTGCTGAAGAAGCCATCAAGGCCGCCATTAAAGATTACTACGACAGACACGGCATCGCCTATGATGAAAAACTGTTCCCGAAAGAAATCAGTTGCGCGCATTGTTGCGAATAACGGAAAAACTTCGCCTCCGTATAGAAAGGAGATACCGTTTTGATCGTATCCACCAGAGGGCGTTATGCCCTGCGCGTCATGATCGACATGGCCGAACAGGGGGGCGACGCCTATATTCCCATGAAAGATATCGCCGCGAGACAGGGCGTTTCACCGAAATACATGGAACAGATCATGCCCGCCCTTGTCAAAGAGCATTTGGTAACCGGAATCCACGGAAAAGGCGGCGGATACCGTCTGGCCGTCGATCCTGCGGAATGTAGCGTTCTTTCCATTCTGCAGGCGACCGAGGGTTCCCTTTCCTCCGTTACCTGCCTTGAAAGCGGAGCCAATACCTGCGAACGTGCAAAAACCTGTCAGACGCTTCCCGTCTGGAAAAAACTGAATTCCTTGATTGAAGATTATCTCGGCGGCGTTTTCCTATCCGACCTGTGCCGCAAGCCGTCCTGAACCCATCGTTTCAACCGCATATATGTAAATAATTATTTACATATATGCGAATAAAAAAGCGTTGTGCGCAACTGCGCACAACGCTTTTTTATCGTATCCGTTCAAGGCCGCGCCCCGCTACGGCCTTGAAAAACGAGCGGAATACACGCCGTATCTGAAAAATACAGCGCCGGAAAAGACCGGTTTATTACGGACAATACCGCTTGTTACGGTCAAAAGAAATCCGCGTGAATCTTTCACGCCGCGCGATAAGAGTTTTTCCTGCTGATCCGCAACAGCAAGCATTGTCATATCGTCACCGGACGCCGCGGCAATACCGACCGCTTCCCCCCGTCACAGCGCAACACGGGATCACACGCATGATACATACCATCGGTTACGAGGTACAGCGCCCTGCGCGCAAAGAAGATTTTTTACATTCGACGACCACACGTGCGAAAAGGCACCTCATATATGGAACCGCGCGGTCTCCGGTCGGAACCGATACCGACAGAATCGTCATCATTTTTCCGGAAAGACTATGTAAGTTCTCTTTTCTGCACAACGAATTTCGTCGGTGAGCAAGTACAGTAACACAGTCTATCCGAAAAAGAATATATGCGCCGTATTCATGGATTTTTCGCACGCGCCGCCGGGAAGCAGATGCCATGAAAATCAGATCATCATCACTTTAATGGTATCGGTGTTGCCGGAATCGCCGTTTGTACTGCCCGCCGTCACAACAATATTGTCGCCTTTTTTCAAGTTAAGCGTGGTTTTGGCAATCTTTTTCGCATGATAGAACAAAACGTCGGTGGAATCGAACTGTTCCGTCAATACGGGAATAACGCCCCACGAAAGCGCGAGTTTATACCAGACCGCCTTGTTCGTCGCCATGCCGATAATATCGGCAGGCGCGCGGAAACGCGAAACCATACGTACCGTTATACCGGAAATCGACGTGACGACAATGGCCTTGGCGCCGATGTCGATGGCCATGCCGCAGGTTGCATGGGAAATGGCGTCGACTTTATTTTTGATTTTGAAATCACTGCTGTGAAAACGTTTTTCGTAGTGGATATGCCGTTCGGTCTCCTCCACGATCTCACCCATCGTACGCACGGTCTCCACCGGGTATTTGCCTGCGGCGGATTCGCCGGAAAGCATGACGGCACTCGAGCCGTCGTAGACGGCGTTGGAGACTGTGTCCACCGGCCCCTCGAACTGCGCCCAGTAGGTGCCGGAAGCACGCAGATCGGCGACCACACGCTCGTCGAGCGTTTCGCGCACGGCGCGCCAGCGCTCCGCGTCGGCGGAATAGAGCGCGTTGGCAAGATAAATGTAGCCCGACAGCGCGCCCGCGTAGCGGTAGGCGGCGTCGTCGCAGCGCAGCGACGCGAGCACCGCGAGGAAATTGCACTCCTGCTCGCTTGCGATGCCGCGGCGGTGAGAAAGCTCATGCGCGACGGTGGTGGGCAGCGTTGCAGCGGGAAAATCGACGTTTACGTTGCACTCGCCCGTGAACGGGAAGTAGAAGCCGGTGAAGCCCATCGCGCTCATCACGCGGGAAAAGCGCATGGCCTTGGGCGGCACGTCGGTCATTTCGAGGAACGGAAATTCCTCATACAGATTTTCGTAGATCTTCGGCGCGTAGGCGAGAATCTCCGCGCGGTCGCCGGCAAAGGCGCCGTCGGCGGCGCGGGGGACGTCTCCGGCGTATTCGTTCACAAGTGCGGCGAATTGCCGCGTCACGCGCTCGAGGTCGTCGACGGCGACCGGCCTGACATCGATGCCGCTTTTGTCGGTGAAGCTGTCAGCGTAGTAATTCGCGCCCCAGAGCAGGCAAAAGAGCACATAGACGGTCAAAACCGCGTTCCCAAGCCCAAGCACGAGCGCGTAGACTGTGCCGCTTCTGTGCCGGCTTCGCACTACGGCGCGCACGCCCAGCACGAGGAAGGCGAGAAAGCCCAGCGCCGCAAGGACGTACAAACTTTCCGCGACGGAGAAGGGCACGCGCTCGCAGAGCTGTCCGATCGCGCGGCGCAGCGGGTTTGTGAAGCCCTCCGTCAGGGCGTTCATAGCGCCTCGGCTGCGCCGCGCAAGCAGAAAGACCGATAGAAGCGCGAGGTTCGCAAGCAGCCAGAGATGCAGTTTTTTGTAACGGGAAAACAAGGCTTTCATGGCGTCAGTCGGCGGCGGAGAGCAGCTCGCGCGTGTAGGCGTGCTGCGGGTGGTCGAAAAGCTCCTGCACCGTGTTTTCCTCCACGATGCGCCCGTCCTTCATCACCATCACACGGTCGCAGAGCTGATAGACCACATTGAGGTCGTGCGAGATGAAGAGGAACGAGATGCCAAGCTCGTCGCGCACCGTGCGCATCAGCTCTAAAATCTGGCGCTGAATGGTCACGTCGAGCGCGCTGACCGGTTCATCGGCAATGATGAGCCGCGGCTTTTGGATGAGCGCTACCCCGATGGAAACGCGCTGGCGCTGCCCGCCGGAAAGCTCGTTCGGCCTGCGCGTCAGGCATTCGGCGGGCAGACCGACCTTTTCCGCAATCT
>CAJLXA010000035.1 GCA_905210485.1 uncultured Eubacteriales bacterium
TAGTATATAGAGAAACTGCGGATGCAGGAGGTCGCGGCGCTTTTGCGCGGCTCCGATATGACGGTGACGGCGATTGCATTGGCGGTAGGGTTTGAAGACCCCAACTATTTCTCCGCTGTTTTCCGGCGGAGGTTCGGGATGTCGCCGCAAAAATACCGTAAAGAATCCCGCTTTTTCCCGTAAGCGGACAATAATAGAGCGGGGGCATAAGGCCAAAACCTTATGCCCCCGCGGGAGTTTTTATATCCGACAGAGCGGAGAGTGCGTCTCTCTTCTGGCAAAATTCCCGAGATTACGGGCGTTTGTCACATAGCACGGGTTGCGGTTGCGCCTGCCGTTTTGCTTTTGCGCGCACGGTGGAATGGCCGTGATTACGTATAAAGACGCAGAAGAGTACGACGGCCGCGCAACAGCAGAGAATATCAGCGGCGGGCGTTGCGCATACGATACCGTAAATCGGACGGATTGTATTGAAAATGAACATGAACGGAATGTCGAGAATACCTTTCCGCATGAGGGCGAGAATCAGCGATTTTGTCATATGTCCCGTTGCCTGGAAGAAGGAGATGACCGTATACGCCCACGCGGAGAAAGGACCGCCGACGCACATGATGCGCAAAAAGACTACGCCGTAATGACGGGATTCCGAACCGCCGGCAATGAAGAGGCCGATCTGTTCGTTTGCAAAAACAAGGGAAGCCGTCATACAGCAAAGGGAAACGGTTACGGACATGATCGCGGAGAGATATACCGTGCGGCGCATACGCCGTTTGTTACCCGATGCAAAATTGTATCCGATAAGTGGTAGGACGCCCTGCGCCATGCCGCGCACCACGCAGTGAGCCAGCATGTTGACTTTTTTCGCAACGCCGATACCGGCCTGCGCGGCCGTACCGTTCGCCGCCATCAGATTGTCAAGAACCGCGTAGGATATATTTTCGCACAGCGTCATGAGACAGGCGGGAATACCGATCGTGACAATGTCGAGCGGTATTCTGTTTTTGAACATGGCGCATGTGGGTTTTACGGAAAGGATCATGTCTTTCCGTCTGTGACAGAGAAGGACGATATAATAGATCAGCGTGCCGCAGTTGGAGAGCATGGTGGCAAGCGCCGCGCCGAGCGTTTCGTATCCGGGGCGGAGAATGACAAACATGAAAAGCGGATCGAGAGCGATGTTCAGAACGCCGCCGATGATGATGCCGAGGCTGGCCTGCATCGAACGTCCTTCCGCACGGATCAGATGCGACAGCAACGTATTGACCGCGGTGACAACGCCTCCGATCACAACGACGACCAGCATATAGCGGCAGGCATGCTCGTGAACCTCCGGGGAAGAACCGCCGAGCAGATCGACGAAACCGTCCATCAGAAGAAAGACGCCGAGCGAATACAGGGCCGATACCGCGACGCATGCCCATATGGCAAAGGCGGAGGCGCGGCGGGCGTCGTCGAAGCGTTTGGCGCCGAGCATCCGTGAAATCACGCTTGCACCGCCGACGCCGAAAAGATTGGAGATGGCGGAAAGAAACATGAATGCGGGCATGCAGACGGTGACGGCTGTGATCATGGCGTCGCTTTTCGTCAGACCGACAAAAAAGGTATCGGCCATATTATAAATAACGAGAATAATCTGTCCCATTACCGACGGCAGTGCCAGACTGATAATGGCACGGATAATCGGACTTTCTTCAAATAAGTATTTTTCCTGTTCGCGGGTTCTCATGACTCCGCACCCCCTTCTTTTCCGTAGTCCGCGCGGTTTTCCGTGAACGCGGGCATGCTTGCATTGTAATAGCGCTGAATGTTACCGATGATGCTTTGCATGTTGTCTCCCGGACGATAGAGAATCCGCACCGGGCGGCAGATACCGATGCCGTCGATACCGACGGGCACAACGTCGCCGCGTTCGGCATAATCAAGGCAGGCGTTCCGGGACAACACCGAAATACCGTATCTGGCGGCCACGAGCCGCACGATCGTATCTATGTTGTCGATTTCCATGATGACCTGCAGGCGGTCAACGTCGATGCCCGCACTGCGCAGTGCGGAATCAAACAGAACGCGCGTTCCCGAAGTTTTCGGTTTCAGAATCAGTTTTTCGCGGAACAGCTGCGGAACGGTGATAAGGCCGTTTTCGGCATAAACGCTGTCTTTTCGGACGATGGCCGTCAGGTGATCCGTGTCGATCATGACTTCGGCAAAACTTTCGGTGCGGCACTGCCCCTCAACGACGGCAAGGTCGATTTCATGATTAAGCAGTTTTTCGGAAAGTACGTCGGCCGAATCGGTCGTTACCGTGAGTTGCCCCGGAAGAGCGGTGTCCGAGGCTGTGGAGAGAACGGCGGTCAAAAGATAAGTGCCGACGCTCGGCGTAACACCGATCGTCAGGCGGTCGATATGGCGGCGCGAGAGGTCAATGTCGTCCGACATGCGTTTACAGACCGCTTGTATCTGCTTTACGCGTCCGACCACGGCGCGGCAGGTGTCCGTCGGTACGAGGCCACCCTTTTTGCGGATAAAGAGCTTTGCTTCCAGTTCGCGTTCGACGGAATGTATCTGCTGTGAGACCGCGGACGGCGTTAAGGACAGGTATTCCGCCGCCGCTGTATAACCGCCGAAGCGATATACTTCGAGAAGCGAAGCGTACCGCTGATCGTATCGTATTTTTTCAAGCATCGGATCCGTTCTCCTTCCCGCCGCTTTTTCCGGCATCTTGCTTTTTTTCACTACATATATTTTTTGTGCGTGCGCGCGTCGCTTTTTTCCGGCGGTCGGCGTCGGAACGGTTACCGGCAAAAAAGCCGAGCGCACAGCGCATGGCGTTGTTTTCCGTATGCAGCAATAAACAGCCGCGTCTGTCCATTCCAATCACCCCCTTGACTTTTTTTGTAAAACTATTTATAATTGTACTCAGAAAACAGATAATGTCAAATTATGAATTACTGTACATATATAATAAAAACTTATATGCGGAGGGACGTATGATTGACAATAAGGTCTATACACTTCTGAAAGTTCACGAATGCGGGAGTTTCGTTGCGGCCGCACAACAACTGAATATTACGCAACCTGCGGTCAGCCAGCATATCAAGGCGCTGGAAGAAGAACTGCATATTACCATCTTTGAACGCGGCAGGGGCAAGTTGGTTTTGACGAAACAAGGGGACGAAGTGATTAAAAGCGCGAAAAAAATGGTCGGTATCTATACCGGCCTTCTGCAGGATATTCATGATGGGAAAAGTCTCACAACGCATCTGACGATCGGCGTTACGCATACGGCGGAGAGCAATCCGATCGCCGAGGCGCTTGCCGGCTATTGCGCCAAGAATCCCCGCGTGAATATTAAAATGATTACAGACACTATAAGTAATCTTTATACAATGCTGAAGACATACGAGATTGATCTGGCGATTGTGGAGGGACGAAGCCGCGACCCCGGAATACGTTATCTTCTGATGGATACCGATTATCTTGTGCTGGCGGTGTCGCCCGATCACCCGTTTGCCAAGAAAAGTATGGTCACGCTGAATGAACTGAAAAAGGAACGCATGATCCTGCGCCTGCCGAATTCGGGAACGCGCAATCTGTTTGTTGCGCATCTGGAAAGCAATAATATGAGTATCAATGATTTCAACGTGATTCTGGAGGTGGATAACATTGCGACGATCAAGGATCTGATCCGTCGTGATTTCGGCGTTTCCATTCTGGCGCGAAGCGTGTGCCTCGATGAACTGAAAAAAGGGAAGATCGTCACCCTGCCGGTTGAGAACCTCAGCATGATGCGCGAGATCAATATCGCCTATCCGACCGACTTCACCCAGTTTGAACTTTTGCGGGAAATTGTCAAAAACTATAATGAAACCTTGAAACTTTATAAATAAAACTGTATAAATAGTGAAATGTTTATGAAAAAACCAAAATACTCTTGCAGACAACGGCATGGCGTGTTACAATAAAGAAAAAGCGGAATGATTCCGGGTATGAGGTGATTATCGTGAGAAAAAGTCAGATCGACCGCGATGCGGCATATAAACTTCTGCTGAAATACAATAAAGACCCGTTCCATATCCGTCATGCGCTTACGGTCGAAGGGGTTATGCGTTATTATGCAAAAGCGCTCGGCTATGCGGATGAAGCGGACTATTGGGGAATTGTCGGTCTTCTGCACGATATTGATTTTGAACTGTATCCCGAGCAGCATTGTAAAAAGGCGCCGGAACTCCTGCGTGTCGGCGGAGTCGGCGAAGATATGATCACGGCCGTATGCTCGCACGGGTACGGCATATGTTGCGACATAGAACCGCAGCACGAAATGGAAAAGGTTCTTTTCGCCGCCGACGAACTGACAGGGTTGATTTATGCCGCTTCTCTGATGCGTCCTTCGCGAAGCGTTTCGGATATGGAACTGTCCGGTCTGAAAAAGAAATTCAAGGATAAAAAATTTGCGGCCGGGTGCTCGCGCGATGTGATCCGCACGGGTGCGGAAAGGCTCGGCTGGGATCTTGACCGTCTGCTTTCCGAAACCATTCTTGCCATGCGCGCGGATGAAAAAAGCATCGCGGAGCAAATGGAAAACTATCAGGCCGGATAATCATATATCTGTCTGTATGTAAACAACGGTTGACATATTGGCAGAAAGGAAGAATATATGCTGACATTAGAATCGGGGCGTCCGCAGGACACCGGTGCAAGACTGCATAAAGAAACCGCCGTTTACGATCTCCTTGACCGACTGGGTATTGCCTATCAGCGCGTCGATCATGAAGCGGCCTTTTCCATGGAGGCTTGCGCGGCGATAGATAAAGTGCTTTCGCCGGCTGTTATTTGCAAAAATCTGCTTTTGTGCAACGCACAGAAAACGTCGTTTTATCTTCTGATGATTCGTGAGGACAAAAAGTTTAAGACAAAAGAGATTTCTCACCAGATCGGCAGTGCGAGGCTTTCATTCGCGCCGGAAGAGTATATGGAAAAATATCTTGACGTAACGCCCGGTTCGGTGAGCGTTATGGGACTTATGAACGATCATGAAGGACATGTGAAACTTCTGATTGACGAAGATGTTCTGCACGCCGAATTGTTCGGTTGTCATCCTTGTATCAACACTTCGAGTATCCGCCTTTCGGTGAAGGATTTGCTTTCAAAATTTTTGCCCGCCGTGGATCACGGTTACACGGCAGTGAAGCTCGGGTTTTCGGAATAGGAAAACGACAACGGTAAAACGGCAAAGACGTCGGAACAAGAACGGCGTTTTTGTCGTTTTTTAACAAAATTTACAAGAAATATAACGGATTTTATGTATATTATTTTTAAAACAGTGTTGACGAAATGTTGCTTCGGGCATATAATGAAAGCGGGGGGTCTATTCATATGAAATGGAAAAATGATATTGACGAGAATGTACGAAGCGGCATCGTCGAACTCCTGATTCTGAAACTTTTGTCCGAAGAAAAAATGTACGGATACCAGATCAAGCAGGAACTTTCCAAGCGTACGGGCGGTGTGTTTGTGATTAAAGAGGGATCGCTTTACGGTCCGCTTTACCGCATGTTTGAACGTAAACTCATTTCGTCCGAAAAAATTCTGGTTGGCGAAAAACGTTTTCGGAATTACTATTGTATAGAAGAGGCCGGACGTGAATATCTGGAATACGGACTTGCAGAACTGTCAAAGGTTTACCGTGGCGTTCATGAACTTCTGAATTTTCACGCAGAAGAACAGGACGAAAATGCCGATGATAAAGAGCCGGAAGGCGACTTTCTTCGGGATTCGGAGAAATTGTGAGAAAAAAACGGTGCGGCGCCCGGCGCACAGGGGCGCGGCCGCCGTTATGACACGTCGGATATAGGCACAAATAAAAATAAGGTTTTATAAGTATATCCGATTGCGGAGCGGGCAGTTTGTCGTGGGACGAACAGCCCGTTTTTTTGCTTATGCGGAATATGGACAACAAAAATTGACATTTTTATACTTTTTTGCCGAAAACTTATTGCAAAGGGAGGAAAGAAGTGGTACAATATGGTGAAAAATATAACTTATATGGAAAAAGGGTGGGGAAAAGAGAGCGAAAAAGAAGAAAAATACGGGGAAAAAGAGAGTAACAGACGAAAAAAGAGAGAAGAACAACGAGGAAAAGACCATGATGGGGGAAAACAGAAGAACGATAGAACGGTACATACGGGAGATCGGAAAGGAATTGCAGGAAAGTCCGGCAAAGAAGTGGGCGATCAAGGCGGAACTGAGAGAGATCCTGTACGACACATACGGAACGAGCGAACACCTGACGGAAGAAATGCTGTACGAGGAGTTCGGATTGCCGGAAGAAGTGGCGATGGGGTATTACGAGAAGACGGATGTATCGAAACTGAAGAAGAGAACGGGGAAGTATACGGTGATCGCGGCAGGGGTATGCGTGCTGGCGGTGCTGGCCGTTGCGTTCACGGTGTATCTGATAGTGAAGACGAAAGAAACCGTAACGATCGTATCGAACTTCGGGGCGATATGGGGATCGCGGATATGTGGGATGAAGAAATGACGTGGCGAGCGTGGTTGCGGTCATTTCGGAGGTCTTCGCGGGGAGCCGGCGGTTGACGGCGGTGACATCGCAGGCGGTACGATTGCTGTGCCAATGGTTTGATTTTCGTGGCGGCGCGACCTTGTGAGTTTCGGTTGTAGCAATGGGTCGTGCGGTGTTATCGTGCACGGCATGTGACCGTGCGTACGTGCAAGGCGCGGTTATGGCCTTTCCGAAACTTTTCGTGAGGGACGGACGGCCGCGGCGGTTGCAGTTTGCAGGTGGTACGCTACTGTGTGTCGGCTGGCATAGAAAATGCTCATGCGGCCTTATCCGGCACTTTTGCATGGCGTGGCTTTGCATGATGCCTTTGCGACGGCGACGGTCAATGCCGGAATGTTTCGGCATGCATAGCGGTGCGGTAACGGTTATTATTCGGGGATTCGTCATCGGTGAAAATCGAATGGCCGATGGCGCGACAGTGTAGCTTTTACATAGGCCGGAAGCGTGTCGGAAAGTATGGCGTGGTTTTTACTTACCGTTTAGGTAGCAAACGGGAAGCACACGGTATATTACCCGGCGTGACGGCGTAGTTGCTGTGCGATGTGTCCTTACGCGACACTTTTACATAGCGCGACCTTGTGAATTGCGGTTGTAGTGATGGGTCGCGTGTACGGCGGTTGACGGCGGTTGCAGTTTGCAGGTGGCGCACAGCGTAGCCTTTACATAGGCCGGAAGCGTGTCGGAATTTTACTTACCGTTTAGGTAGCAAACGGGAAGCGACGGCACATTATCTCCCGTGACGGCGTAGTTGCTGTGCGATGTGACCTTACGCGACACTTTTACATAGCGCGACCTTGTGAATTGCGATTGTAGTGATGGGTCGTGTGTACGGCGGTTGACGGCGGCTGCAGTTTGCAGGTGGCGCACAGATAGGCTGGAGCGTATCGGAGAGTATGGCGTGGTTTTACTTACCGTTTAGGTAGCAAACGGGAAGCACACGGCATATTACCCGGCGCGGCGGCGTGGTTGTAGCCTTGTGCGACGTAATTTTGCGGGGGCGAGGGCTATTGTGGCAACATGATTGTGCGGCCTCTTGCATAGCGTAGCCGCACGAAAACGCCGCTCTCCCGAATTACAGCGGCGAGACAATAACGAGAAAAACAGCGGCGGTATGTCCGTGAATTGACAGACCGTTTTGAAGACCGTCGATGCGGAAGCGTTTCGAGTGACGCAGGAATCCGCATACGGGGATAACGGAATACCGACGGAATGTCGGAGGTGGGGTAGAGAACAGACTTTATCGGTTGCAGGATTTATACGGAGAAAGCAATACTTTTTTGAGGAACAAAGATTCACAGGAATCAAAAACAAGAGATGGGTAAAAAACACCCCGCCGGACATTTAACCGTCCGGCGGGGTGTTTTTATATTGTTTTTCCCATGCCTTTTGCGATGCGGGAGACGGCGACTTTATATCGCCGATACGTTTTCGCTACGGGGTTTTGTATGCTTCGGATCAGCAGACGCCCTGTGCCAGCATAGCGTTGGCAACTTTCAGGAAGCCTGCGATATTCGCGCCGGCCACCAGATTGTCTTTCATGCCGTATTCCGCGGCGGCCTTGGCGGCATTGTGATAAATGTTCACCATAATGTCGTGCAGTTTTTTATCGACTTCTTCAAATGTCCAGGCGTAACGCATGGAGTTCTGGGACATTTCGAGAGCGGAGGTCGCTACGCCGCCGGCGTTGGCGGCTTTGGCAGGCCCAAACAGAACGCCGTTCTTCTGGAAGACGGCGATGGCTTCGGGTGTGGAGGGCATGTTGGCGCCTTCGGCAACGGCGATTACGCCGTTTTTCACAAGGATCTTTGCGGATTCTTCATTGATCTCGTTCTGCGTTGCGCAGGGAAGCGCGATGTCGCAGGGAATCGTGAAGATGCCGGAGCAGCCATCATGATATTCCGCTTCGGGGTGGTAGGTGAGATACTCTTTTATGCGCTTGCGTTCAACTTCTTTAATCTGCTTCACGGCCTTGAGATCAACGCCGTTCTTGTCGTAGATATAACCGTTCGAGTCGGAAAGCGCCACGACTTTACCGCCGAGAGCTGTGGCTTTTTCGGTTGCGTAAATGGCAACGTTGCCGGAGCCGGAAATGATAACGTTTTTTTCTTCAAAGGAGAGACCCTTATCGGCAAGCATTTCTTTTGTAAAGTAGCAAAGGCCGTAACCGGTTGCTTCCGTGCGGGCAAGACTGCCGCCGTAAGGAATGCCTTTGCCGGTCAGGACGCCGCTGTAGGTATTGGTGAGACGTTTATACTGGCCGAACATGTAGCCGATTTCACGGCCGCCGACGCCGATGTCGCCCGCGGGAACGTCAACGTCCGCGCCGACATACTTATAAAGTTCGGTCATGAAACTCTGACAGAAGCGCATGACTTCTGCGTCGGACTTACCTTTGGGATCGAAATCGGAGCCGCCTTTGCCGCCGCCGATGGGAAGTCCCGTCAGGGAGTTTTTAAAGATCTGTTCAAAGCCGAGAAATTTGATGATGCCTTCGTATACGGACGGGTGAAAGCGCAGGCCGCCTTTATACGGACCGATCGCATCGTTGAATTGGATACGGAAACCGCGGTTCACGCGGACAACGCCTTTGTCATCGACCCACGGCACGCGGAACTTGATGATACGTTCCGGCTCAACAAGACGTTCCATGACGCCTTGCGTCAGATATTCGGGGTGCTTTTCCACAACGGGTTCGAGCGATTCGAGCACTTCTTTTACTGCCTGATGGAATTCCGGTTCGCCGGGGTTACGTTTGATAACGCGTTCCATAAGATCGGCAAGTTCTTTATTCTTGAAATCCATAAAAACCTCCAAAATACTCGCGGATAATCCGCAAAAATAATTACAATAACTATTATACACACGTATGCAGGATTTGTCAACGAGGAAACGCAATATTTTTTTGAAAAAATTCATAAAAATTGAAAAAAAGAAGAAAACAGGGTGTATTCACGGGGTATCGCGACGGAATTTGAAATTGTGGCGTGTCAAAACTTGCAAAACGGTAAAAAAGAGGTGCCGTGTAGTGCCGGATAGGACATTACGGGAAAAATCCGCTTTCAGAACATGAAAACGCGAAATAGTCCATTCGAGGCGCGAATATTGCCGAAACAAAAACTTGTTCATACATTATCACGCTTTAGACATAAAAATGGTAACAAAAATGCATAAATATAAAAATAACGTCTCAAATATCGACACGAATAAGTAAAGATAAATCCATATAATCGCAGACTTTCTGGCAGGCAAAGAACATTTTCGCCGGTCACCGGTGCGGCGGCGGGCGATTTTCTTTTTTTCTTTTTGTCTTGCAAACGGAAGAAAATTGTGTTATACTGTTTGCGTATTTAATTTTATATAGAATATATAGAGGACAAATATGCGACAGGGTTTTGACAACGCAAAATATATTGCTCTGCAGTCGGAGCATATACGCGAACGCATTGCCACGTTCGGCGGCAAACTGTATCTGGAATTCGGCGGTAAGATCTTTGACGATTATCATGCGTCGCGCGTGCTTCCGGGATTTGAACCGGACAGCAAAATACGTATGCTTCAGAATATCGGTACGGATTGTGAAATCATCATTGCCATCAATGCCGACGATATCGAGAAAAACAAAATACGCGCCGACCTCGGCATTACATATGACGAAGACGTTCTGCGTCTGATCCGCATTTTCGGCGAGCTTTCGCTTTATGTCGGCAGTGTAGTCATTACGAGATACACCGGGCAAAAAGGCGCGGACGCGTTCCGCCGCCGCCTCGCTTCCATCGGTGTTCCGAGTTATCTGCACTACCCGATTGCCGGTTATCCGTCGGATATCCGCCGGATTGTCAGTGAAGAGGGGTACGGCAGAAACGATTATATCAAAACTTCAAAACCTCTTGTCGTTGTTACGGCGCCCGGCCCCGGAAGCGGCAAAATGGCCACTTGTCTTTCGCAACTCTATCACGAGCATAAGCGCGGTATCACGGCCGGCTATGCGAAATTTGAAACGTTTCCCGTGTGGAATCTCCCGCTCCGGCACCCTGTCAACATTGCGTATGAAGCCGCAACGGTGGATCTTGACGATATGAACATGATCGATCCTTTCCATCTGGAGACCTACGGCGTTACCACCGTCAACTATAACCGCGATGTAGAGATTTTTCCTGTTCTCCGTGCTATGCTGGAAGAGATTCTCGGCGAATCGCCGTATCATTCTCCGACCGATATGGGCGTGAATATGGCTGGGTACTGCATCTATGACGACGTTGCGGTTTCCGACGCCGCGCGCATGGAGATTCTCCGTCGCTATTACCGTACCGCCGTAGAGGAAAAACGCCGCGGCGGCGACGGGCATGCCACCGCTAAAATGGAGATACTTATGCGGCAGGCGGACGTATCCGAGGAACTGTGCCCGGCCATTGCGGCGTGCCGCGAGAAAAACCGTCTGACCGGCACTCCCGCCGGGGCGATGGTTCTCCCGGACGGACATGTTGTGACGGCGAAGACTTCACGTTTCTTCCGCGCTCCCGGCGCGCTTCTCCTCAACGCTTTGAAGTATCTGGCGGGTATAGACGACGATAAACGTATACTGAGCCCGGAATCGCTCCGCCCGATATGCGATATGAAAATGAAGTATCTGCACCACAAGAACCCCCGCCTGCATGCGGACGAAGTGCTGATTGCATTGACGCTCGCGGCCGATGAAAATCCCGACGCGGCGGCGGCTCTCGACAAACTCGGCGCATTGCGCGGCTGTGAAGCTCATTTTTCCGCTATGGTTCCCGAAGGCGACGGCAAAACCTATCATTCTCTCGGTATAGAGGCTACCGGCGATCCTGTGTTCGCAAAATAATCGTTGGTAATGAATTTACCGTGTCATGCAAAAAATGTCATAGCGAACCAAAATCAAATAAATTTATTGCAATCCACTGAATTCTGATATAAAAAGTAAAATTTGTCTATAAGGAGCACATATGAACAATTCGTACGAAAATGCAAAAGAAGTGTATGGACGCTACGGCATTGATACGGAGGGCGCCATGCAAAAACTGCGGGAAATTCCGATTTCCGTTCATTGCTGGCAGGGAGACGACGTTCTCGGGTTTGAAGGCGCGGGCGCTTTGTCCGGCGGAATCCAGACGACGGGAAACTATCCCGGCCGCGCCCGCACTCCCGCGGAACTGATGCAGGATTATGCGACTGCGCTTTCTCTTATGCCCGGTACAAAACGCATTAATCTTCACGCGTCCTATGCGATCCTCGGCGATGACGCGGGAAAAATCGACCGTGACGAATACGAACCGCGTCATTTTGCGCCGTGGGTAACCTTCGCAAAAGAAAACGGTCTTCAGGGAATTGATTTTAATCCCACTTTCTTCGCGCATAAAAAAATGAAAGACGGACTTACCCTGTCGTCCCCCGATAAAGAAACGCGCGATTTCTGGATAAGACACGGCCGCCGGTCATTGGAGATCGCCGCGTATCTCGGCCGCGAGATGAACAGTCCCTGCCTTGTCAACATATGGATTCCGGACGGATATAAGGACGTACCGGCCGATCGTCTTTCGCCGCGCCTCCGCCTTGTTGATTCGCTTGACCGTATGCTTGAGGGGTACGACAAGAAATGGGTGATCCCCGCGGTGGAGAGCAAGGTCTTTGGTATCGGTGTGGAGAGTTACACCGTCGGAAGCAACGAGTTTTACCAGAATTACGCGGCGACGAGAGGCATCTGCTGTCTCCTCGATAACGGTCACTACCATCCGACCGAGGTGGTTTCCGACAAAATTCCGTCGCTTCTCGCCTTTTACGACAAAGTGGCTCTGCATGTCACGCGTCCCGTCCGTTGGGACAGCGATCATGTCGTTTTGTTTGAGGATGAACTTTGCGAGATCGCCAAAGAAATCGTGCGCAACAACGCCTGCGACAAGGTAAAAATCGGCCTCGACTACTTCGACGCGAGTATCAACCGTATTGTGGCGTGGGTTACCGGTCAGCGCGCCATGCAGAAAGCCCTGCTTTATGCGCTTCTTATGCCGAACGCCATGATGAAGGCGGCGCAGGACGCCGGCGACTTCACGCGGCTTATGTGCCTCGGAGAAGAAGTGAAGATGCTGCCTTACGGCGACGTATGGGGAGAATACCTCAAGCGGGAACACTGCGAAGAAAATTACTATGCCGCAGCAAAGGAATACGAAGAACGCGTTCTTTTGAAAAGAAACTGACGCTTTTAATGCCCGCAGGTATTGCCCGCGGGCAAATTTTATATGAATTCCGAAAAGGAGGAGGACAATGCGGAAAACCGGTCTACTATGTTTTTTACTTATGCTTTTTACCTTGCTTTCGCCGCTGGTTTCCTGTTTCGGCGACCGCACATCCGATGACGCGGACGGGCAGACGTCCGAAGAATCCGATTCATTTTCCAGGGAGGGGGATATGACTGTGACAGGGCTCAGAAAAGAACGCGACGGCTTGTTTCTGTTTACATTGGCAAACGGCAAAACCGTGACGGCGGACTTCAACTATTATCCGGGTCACACAAGAAAGGCGATCACGTTTTCTTATGACGACGGAAATAAAAAATATGATTCTTACGTGACGGCACTGCTACGCGATTACGGCTTCCGCGGAACATTCATGATTTCGTACGGCGGTCGCACGGCCGCGGAACTTGAACTTTACGAGGGGCATGAAGTCGGCAATCATTCCTCGTCGCATAACGAGAACTATAAAAAACAGGAGTGGCCGCTCTCCTTACTGCTGTCCGATGTCAAGAGGCAAAGCGATTGCCTGAATGAGGCGCTCGGAACGCTGTTGTCGGAGTATCCGGATTTTGATGTGAACCGCGCCGTTTCCGCTTTTGCCATTCCGTATACGACCGATTATCGTTTTTTGTCCGAAGTCACCGAACGCAGCGATAACGAGGCGCTTGCCGAGATGTTTTCGGCCGCCGGGGCGTCGCTGGACGAAAAAACGCTTGCCGGCATGACCGACGGCGAGATCTGCTTCGCCTATTTCCGTGCCATCGGTATTACCAACAGCCGCCGTATTCCTTACGGCAAAGGATACGACGTGAACATCAAAAATGATTTTGATCTGCCTGATGACTTTCTTCTCTGGGAGCCGACGATGCATCAGTCGGCTCTGAAAAGCGAAAAGGAAGAAGAATATGTCAACGCCTATGCCACGCAGTATGAGGAATTGCCCGATGACGGGAAACTCAAAGTCTTTTATGTATGGGGGCATCCGAGCGAGATCGATTCTTCCGGTATCGCGGGCGGAACGCTTCCGGGAACGCCGAACAAAAACCTGAAATATCGGGATCTTGAAGGATTTTTATCCTTTTTCTCCGGTGATGATTATTACAAAGCAACGCTGTCCGAGATCGAACGGTATGCCGCGGCGGTGCGCGGCCTGTGTGTGAAAAACGGCGCCGTTGTCAACCTGTCGGACACGGATATATATATGACGGTGACCGTAAACGGCGAGGCGGAGGAACTTGTGCTTCCCGCCGGCGGAGAATACCGTTTTACGTGGCCGGACGAATAAAACGGGGACGGCGGAGCGCCGCTTTTTCCGGATATGACGCATGGAGTGCTTTCAAAATCCGTTTTTTGCATGATATGTAACCGATTTCTTCATTTTTTCGGACTATAATCGGGAATGAACGCTACAAATTCTGTGAAAATGCAATTTTTGAATCCGAAATATGCGAAAATGCATTGACAAGTTGCAAAAAAGTGTATATAATAGAAAGTAAACAGTTTGTGCGGAGATTTCCGCCGTGCGTAACATATCCCGCTCCGCGGGGAGAAAGAGGTATCCATGCTGAAAATATCACCGAAAACCAATCTGCTTGAACAACATTCCTACATATATGAACTGCAGGATGTCAAGGAACCGAATCTCTATCGCGAGGTGTATCCCTACGAAGAAATTCCGAAAACGCCGTTTAACCATCGCCGCGTGCCGCTTGATATGCCGAAGGAAATCTTTATCACCGACACGTCTTTCCGCGACGGTATGCAGTCCCAGGCACCGTACACGGTAAAACAGATTGTGGATCTTTACCGCATGCTTGCCCGCCTCGGCGGGGAAAAGGGTCTTATCCGTCAGACGGAGTTTTTCGTATACAGCGAAAACGACCGGAAAGCGGTGGAGGCATGCCAGGAACTGGGTCTGCCGTTCCCGGAGATTACCACGTGGATCCGCGCCACATTGTCCGATTTCAAGCTGGTGCGCGACATGGGCATTAAGGAAACCGGTATTCTTGTGAGCTGCTCCGACTATCATATTTTCAAAAAACTCGGTATGAACCGTCATGAGGCGTTGGAGTATTACAAAAAGACGGTTGCCGCCGCGCTTGAGATCGGTATTCGCCCGCGTTGCCACCTTGAAGATATTACACGCGCCGATTTCTACGGCTTTGTACTGCCTTTTGTCACCGAACTTCAGAAGATGTCCCGCGACGCGGGAATCCCCATCAAGATTCGCGCCTGCGATACGATGGGTTACGGATTGCCGTACAGCGAAGTAGCCTTGCCGCGAAGCGTTGCCGGCATCATTTACGGTCTGCAGCACTATGCCGACGTGCCGAGCGAAATGCTGGAATGGCACGGACACAACGACTTCTATAAAGCGGTGCCGAACGCAACGTGCGCATGGCTTTACGGCGCGGCCGCCGTCAACTGCTCGATGCTCGGCATCGGCGAACGTACGGGCAACATTCCGCTTGAAGCCATGGTGTTTGAATACGCTTCGCTTCGCGGTACGCTGGACGGAATGGATCCTACGGTCATTACCGAGATCGCCGACTATTTCCGGCACGAGATCGGATATAAGATACCACCGATGACGCCGTTTGTCGGCGAGGATTTCAATGTCACGCGCGCCGGCATACATGCGGACGGTCTGATGAAAGACGAAGAAATATACAATATTTTCGATACAAAGAAAATCCTGAACCGCGACGCCGCGGTGAGCATATCCAAAACCTCCGGCCTTGCCGGCATTGCCTACTGGCTGAATCAGCACTACCGTATTCCCGAAGACCTGCATATCGGAAAGCAGGACGGTATTACGCTGTATATCAAAGAATGGGTCGACAAGCAGTATGAAAACGAACGCCAGACAGTCATCAGCTCGGGAGAAATGGAATCTCTTGTGAAAACATATATGAAAGATCACGAAGTGAAAGGAATCAGATTATAATATGGGACTTACCATTGCACAGAAGATCATCAAGGCACATCTTTGCTCCGGGGAGATGATTCCCGGTACGGAGATTGCGCTCCGCATTGATCAGACGCTGACGCAGGACGCTACGGGCACCATGGCCTACCTCGAATTTGAGGCCATCGGTATTCCCCGTGTGCGCACCGAACTGTCGGTTGCCTACATAGATCACAATACCTTGCAGTCCGGCTTTGAAAACGCCGATGACCATCGGTATATTCAGAGCGTGGCGAAAAAATTCGGCCTGCGCTTTTCCCGTCCCGGCAACGGCATCTGCCATCAGGTACATCTCGAACGGTTCGGAAAGCCCGGCAAAACGCTGATCGGTTCCGACAGCCATACGCCGACGGGCGGCGGCATCGGTATGCTGGCCATGGGTGCCGGCGGCCTTGACGTTGCCGTGGCCATGGGCGGCGGCGCGTATTATATCACCATGCCGAAGATGTACAAAGTCAACCTGACGGGCAAACTCCGTCCGTATGTGACCGCAAAGGACGTCAGCCTTGAAATTCTGCGGATTCTGTCCGTGAAGGGCGGCGTCGGCGCCATCATCGAATGGGGCGGCGAGGGCGTGTCCACGCTGTCGGTACCGGAACGCGCGACCATTACCAATATGGGAACCGAACTCGGCGCCACCACCTCTATTTTCCCGTCCGACGAAGTCACGCGCGCGTTTCTGAAAGCCGAAGGGCGCGAAGAGGATTATATACCGCTTGAAAGCGATCCAGACGCGGTGTATGACCGCGTGATCGACATTGATCTTTCGTCTCTCACGCCGCTTCTCGCCTGCCCCCACTCTCCCGATAACGTGAAGTCGGTGAAAGAACTGGCCGGAATGAAGATCGATCAGGTCTGCATCGGTTCCTGCACCAACTCCAGCCTTGCCGATCTGCTCCGCGTCGCTTCTATTCTCCGCGGTAAAAAGATTGCGGACAATGTGTCGCTTTCCGTGTCCCCCGGCTCCAAACAGGTTCTGGCCATGCTCGCCGAATGCGGCGCGCTGAACGATATTCTTCAATCCGGCGCACGTGTACTGGAATGTGCCTGCGGTCCCTGCATCGGTATGGGCTTTTCGCCCAATTCCGGCGGCATCTCACTCCGTACCTTTAACCGTAACTTTGAAGGGCGCAGCGGAACCAAGGACGCCAAGGTATACCTTGTATCGCCCGAACTTGCCGCCGCCTCGGCCATTGCCGGCGTTGTCGCCGATCCGACCGAACTCGGCGCCTATGAGACCATTACGCTTCCTGCGCATTACCGCATAGACGACAGCGCGATTCTTCTGCCCGCGTCTCCCGAAGAAGCGAAAAACGTGGAGATTCTCCGCGGCCCGAACATCAAGCCGTTCCCCGAAACGCATGCGCTGACCGATCATATCGAAGCTGCCGTAACGCTGAAAGTCGGCGATAACATCACGACCGACCACATCATGCCCGCCGGTTCCAAAATCCTGCCGTATCGTTCAAACATTCCGTATCTTTCCCGCTTCTGCTTTGCCGTGTGCGACGAAAGTTTCGCGGAACGTGCCAAGGCCGCCGGCTCCTCGTTTGTCGTGGGCGGTTCCAACTACGGTCAGGGATCGTCGCGCGAACATGCGGCGCTGGTTCCGCTTTATCTCGGCGTGCGCGCCGTGATCGCCAAAAGTTTTGCGCGTATCCATGCGGCGAATCTTGTCAATGCCGGAATTCTGCCGTTGACATTCCGTAATCCCGACGACTATGAAAAGATTGCCGAGGGCGATATTCTTTCCATGGACGGCCTCTTCCATGCGCTCGAAAGCGGGGAAGTGCTCCTGGAAAACAAGACCCGTCAGGTGAAGATTCCGCTGGTTGCCGCTTTCTCGGAACGGCAGGCGGCCATTCTGAAGGCCGGCGGTCTTCTGCCCTATACGAAAGGAGAATAAGGATTTGAAAAAAATAGCCATGACAACGCCGCTTGTCGAAATGGACGGCGACGAAATGACCCGGATTCTCTGGAAGATGATCAAAGACACCCTGATACTTCCGTTTGTTGATCTTAAGACCGAGTATTACGACCTCGGACTTCCCGAACGTGAAAAAACGCGCGACCGTGTTACGCTTGAAAGTGCGGAGGCGGCCAAGAAATACGGCGTTGCGGTAAAATGCGCCACCATCACGCCGAATAAACAGCGCGTGGAGGAATACCATCTGAGCGAGATGTGGAAGAGTCCGAACGGCACTATCCGTGCCGTGCTCGACGGGACGGTATTCCGCGCACCGATTCTGATCCCCGCCATCAAGCCGGCGGTGCGTAACTGGAAAAAGCCGATTACCATTGCCCGTCACGCATACGGCGACGTTTACCGCGCGACCGAATACCGTGTTCCGACCCCCGGCAAAGCAGAACTTCTCTTTACGGGAAACGACGGAACAACTTTCCGCGAAACCGTATACGACTTTGAGTGTCCCGGCGTTTTGCAATCGCAGTACAATAAGGATACATCCATTGTTTCGTTTGCCCATTCCTGCTTCCGGTATGCCATCGCCACAAAACAGGATCTCTGGTTTTCCACCAAGGATACCATCTCGAAACAGTATGACCAGACATTCAAACTTATCTTTGAAGATCTCTATGAAAAAGAGTATAAAGAGACCTTTGAAAAACTCGGCATCACCTATTTCTATACGCTGATTGATGACGCGGTTGCCCGCGTGATCCGCAGTGAGGGCGGCTATATCTGGGCATGCAAGAACTATGACGGCGACGTTATGAGCGATATGGTGTCGACCGCTTTCGGAAGTCTTGCGATGATGACGTCCGTACTGGTGTCTCCCGACGGCAAGTTTGAATATGAAGCGGCGCACGGCACCGTCACCCGCCACTATTACCGCTATCTTAAGGGAGAAGAAACTTCGACAAACCCGATGGCAACGATTTATGCATGGAGCGGCGCGCTTCGTAAGCGCGGAGAACTGGACAACCTTCCCGACCTTGTCGCATTTGCCGACAAACTGGAAGAATCCTGCATAGAGACATTGAACGACGGCGTGATGACCAAGGATCTTTCTGGTCTTGTCGAGGACAAGAATCGGGTAAAGAGCGTTAACTCTGCCGAATTCCTGAATGAGATCGCCGCGCGCCTTCGCCGGCGCCTCGGCGCATAAAAACAAAAAGAAGCGACCCAAAGGCCCCCTGCTGGTAAGACAGTAAAACTCAAAATTCTTGGAACAGGCATGATCTCGGTCATGCCTGTTCCGCTTTTAGCAGCTCATCCACGGGAATGTAGCCCACAAGGTCGTACTCGATATGTACCTTCTGCCTGCGCTTGCCGCTGGACTTGTCAGGTGCATCTACATAGACCGCCTTGACAAGCTCTCTGAGGGCATAGGGGGTCAGTTCCGTGAGGGTGCTGTTCCTCTTTACCCGCTGAACAAACTGCTCTATATTCTCTGCCTGTTGTTCCTGTTCATGGATTTGCTGTTGCAGACCCTTGA
>CAJLXA010000036.1 GCA_905210485.1 uncultured Eubacteriales bacterium
CCGCCGGTAACAACCACCTCGGCGGCGATGACTTCGATAAGCGCGTCATCGACTGGATGGCCGACACTTTCAAAGCCGAAAACGGCATTGATCTCCGCCAGGATAAAATGGCGCTCCAGAGACTGAAAGAGGCCGCTGAAAAAGCAAAGATTGAACTTTCCGGCATGACCACGACCGAAATCAACCTGCCCTTCATCACGGCAGACGCCACCGGCCCGAAACATTTCAACGCCACGCTGACCCGTGCGAAATTCAACGACCTTACCCGTGACCTTGTCGAAGCGACCATGGCTCCGACAAAGCAGGTGCTCCGCGATGCCGGTCTGAATCCCTCCGACATTCACAAAGTGCTTCTCGTCGGCGGTTCGTCCCGTATCCCCGCGGTACAGGAAGCGCTGAAAGCCTTTATTTCCGCCGAACCTTTCAAAGGCATCAACCCCGATGAATGTGTCGCCATCGGCGCAGCCATTCAGGGCGGCGTTCTCGGCGGCGACGTAAAGGATCTGCTCCTGCTTGACGTTACGCCGCTGTCTCTCGGCATCGAAACGCTCGGCGGCGTTATGAACCGCATTATCGAACGTAACACCACGATCCCTGTCAAGAAGAGCCAGGTTTATTCGACCGCGGCCGACGGCCAGACTTCCGTGGAAATCCACGTACTGCAGGGCGAACGTGAAATGGCCTCCGGCAATACCACGCTCGGACGCTTTGTACTCGACGGCATCACCCCCGCTCCCCGCGGCGTTCCGCAGATCGAAGTTACCTTTGATATCGACGCCAACGGTATCGTAAATGTAACCGCTACCGATAAAGGTACCGGCAAGGAACAGCATATCACCATCACATCGTCCACCAACATGTCGAAAGAAGACATCGACCGCGCGGTAAACGAAGCCGCCAAGTTCGCCGAAGAAGATAAAAAGGCGAAAGAGGCTGTGGAAGTCAAGAACCGCGCCGAAAGCATGGTTCTCCAGTGCGAAAAAACGTTGTCCGATCTCGGCGACAAAGTGAGCGATACCGATAAGGCCACCGTGCAGGCTGCCATCGACAAACTGAAAGAAACGGCCAAGGGCAACGATACCGAAGCCATCAAGGCCGACACCGAGGCTCTCGAAAAAGCCTTCTACCCGATTGCCGAAAAGATGTACGCACAGGCAGGCGGCGCACAGGGCGGCGCGCAGGGCTTTGATCCGAACGCGCAGAACAATGCCGGCGGCGACGCCAACGGCTCGGCAAACAACGGCTATTACAACGCCGACTTTGAAGACAAGACGAAATAAGGCGATGTAACGTTCGGCGCCGTTCCCGGTCAACCGAATACCCGTGAAAGTAGCAAGGCGCACCTGTGCGCTTTGCTACTTGGGTTTCATAAGACATAACCGGGAGCGCCCGACCCCGATATTTATGCATACGCTCCCTTATGGGAGACAGGAGTACCTATATGGCTGAAAAGAAAGATTATTATGAGGTTCTCGGCGTCAGCAAGACCGCGACCGACGACGAACTGAAAAAAGCATACCGCGTACTGGCTAAGAAATATCATCCCGATATGAACCCGAACAACCCCGAAGCGGCGGAAAAGTTCAAGGAAGTAAACGAAGCCTATGGCGTACTGTCCGATAAAGATAAACGCGCAAAATACGATCAGTACGGCCATGCCGCGTTTGATCCGTCGGCCGGAGGCGGTTTCGGCGGTTTTGACTTCGGCGGAGGCGGCATGGACTTCGGCGATATTTTCTCGTCCTTCTTCGGCGGGGGCTTCGGCGGCGGTTCCTCATCGGCGCGCAGAAACGCGCCGCAGGAAGGCGACGACATCGGCGTTCGTCTGACGATCGACTTTGAAGAAGCGGTGTTCGGTTGCAAAAAGGATATTTCGTTCGCGCATATTGAAGTATGCCCCGAATGTCACGGCACCGGCGCGGAAAAAGGAACGTCCGTCGAAACCTGCCCGACCTGTCACGGCCGCGGCCAGACGACGGTGAATCAACGCACCGCATTCGGCACGTTCCAGTCGACGCGCCCCTGCCCCGATTGCCACGGTACGGGCAAGATCATTAAAAATCCCTGCAAGAACTGCCGTTCCACCGGTTACGTCCGCGTGAAAAAAGAAATCACCGTGACGATCCCCGCCGGCATTGACAACGGCAACCGTATTTCCTGCACAGGCCAGGGCGACGCGGGACGAAACGGAGGCCCGGCCGGCGACCTCATTATCGAGGTCATGACGCGCGAGCACCCGATCTTCAAACGCGACGGAAGCAATATTTATTGCACCGTTCCCGTTACCTTTACCGAATGTGCGCTCGGCGCGGAAATTGAAATTCCAACGTTGACCGGCCCCGAAAAATATACCATTCCCGAAGGAACGCAGACGGGAACCACCTTTACTTTGCCCGGGCGCGGCATCGCCGGTGTACGCGGCCGCCGCAACGGCAATCTTTACGTTACCGTCAATGTTGAAGTTCCGAAAAAACTCTCCGCGGAGCAAAAAGATCTGCTACGCCGTTTTGCGGGAACCTGCGACGACAAAAACAATGCCGGCCGCACGGATTTTCTGAAGAAAATCAAAAACCTGTTCACAAAGCGCCGCTGACCGATCCGTCTACGGAAAAAGGAGCCATTACGTGGCTCCTTTTCTTTTCCCTGCCGAGACCGCATCGTGGCGCTTTTCCGCATTTCGCCGTTTCCGGAAAACCAATCCGGAAAACAACCTCATACCGCGGCCGAAAAACAAAGATTTTTTTTGCAAATCCCTGTACAAACGGCAGGAAAAGTGGTATGATATACATATATCAATAACAAGAGGTTGACCGTATGACCACAAACTTAGAAGAACTCCGCGCGAAAAAAGCGTTTATTTGCGATATGGACGGCGTTATCTATCACGGAAACCGCCTCATCCCGCGCGTCCCCGAATTTGTCGATTGGCTTTACCGTGAGAAAAAAGACTTTCTTTTTCTGACGAACTCTTCCGAACGTTCGCCGCGCGAACTGGCACGGAAACTGTCCCGTATGGGTCTTGACGTAGGCGAAGAGCATTTTTACACAAGCGCTCTGGCAACCGCCATGTTTTTAAAAAGTCAGTGTCCGGGCGGCAGTGCCTATGTGATCGGCGAACCCGGCCTTGTCAATGCACTTTACGACGCAGGCATCATCATGAACGACGTCAATCCCGACTATGTGATTTTCGGCGAAACGCGTTCCCTGAACTATGAAAAGATCGAGCGCGCCGTCAAACTCGTGCAAAGCGGCGCCAAACTGATCGGTACGAACCCCGACCTGACCGGTCCGTCCGAAATCGGCATTATCCCCGCCTGCCGCGCGCTGATCTCGCCGATCGAAATGACGACGGGCGTACAAGCCTATTTTCTCGGAAAACCGAATCCGCTCATGATGCGTCATGCGCTGAAACTCCTCGGCTGTCACCGTGCCGATGTGGCCATTATCGGCGACCGTATGGACACCGATATTGTAGCGGGCATCGAAACCGAAATGGACACGGCGCTGGTTCTTTCCGGCGTGAGCACCGAGGAAACCGTGAAAAGTTTCCCTTACCGGCCGAAATACATTCTCCGCGATGTCGGAGAGATTGCCGGAGCCATCTGACACCATAAAAACCGGGGCGTAAGCATGCTTACGCCCCGGTTTTTATGTTAACGGCCTGTATCAGACGAATTTTTCGCCGAACCGCTTTTCCATGTAATCCACGATCATGTCCGCGCACTCGTCATACGACAAATGCGAAGAATTCAGGCACAGATCATAGTTGCCTGCATGGCACCATGTCTGATCCGTGTAATACTTATAATAGTTTGCGCGTTCCTTATTCTTACGCTCACACTTTTCATAGGCCTCTTTCATTGAAATACCGTAGCGCTCCGTTTCGCGCACGGCGCAGGTCTCCTCGTCGGCCGTGATGAAAACGCGCACGATCCGCGGGTGATTCTTCAGAATGTAGTCCGCGCAACGGCCGATCACGATACAGGATTCCTGATTCGCCAGTTCCCGTAACACTTTCGCCTGATAATTGAAAAGGTTGTGATCCGAAGTGAAATCGCCGGACTGCGGACGGATCAGTTCCCCGCTGTAAACTTTCCGCGTGATACGGAAAAGCGGCGTTGCGCGCAACTTTTCATCAGCGCGGGCAAAAAGATTCTCGTCGATGCCGCTGTCATCGGAGGCCATTCGCAGAAGTTTCTTGTCATACATCGGTATATGCAGTTTGCGGGACAGGGATTCGCCCACCTGCACGCCGCCGCAACCGCACATACGGTTAATGGTTACCACATACTTTTCCATATAGCATATCTCCTTTATGTATTTTTCAGTTCTGTTCGATCCCCATGGATTCCATCAAGCGCTTGTTGAATTCTTCCGCCGTATTGTATCCCATCTTTTTCTGACGGTGATTCATGGCGGCGATTTCAAGAATGATGGCAAGGTTTCGTCCGGGACGCACGGGAATTGTAATTGACGGGACTTTAATGCCGAGTATTTCGGTCGTTTCGCTGTCAAGTCCGAAGCGGTCGTACATTTTTCCCTGCACCCACTGTTCCAGATTCACGATAAGGTCAATCTTTTCCGACACATTCACGGCGCCCATGCCGAACAGACGCCGCACATCCACGATGCCGATGCCGCGCAGTTCCACATAATGGCGTATAATCTCCGGCGCTTCGCCGACAAGCGTTTTGGCGGATACGCGTTTGATCTCCACGGCGTCGTCCGCGATAAGACGATGCCCGCGCTTCACAAGTTCGATCGCGGTTTCGCTTTTACCGATGCCGCTGTCACCGAGCAGAAGAAGACCCTCGCCGTAAACCTCCACAAGCACACCGTGACGGGTAATGCGCGGCGCCAGTTTGACATTGAGATACGCAATGAGCGAAGCCATAAATTCGCTCGTCCGGTCATGGGTGACCATCATCGGAACGGCATATTCCTTGGCATAATCAAACATTTCGGGATATGGAACGAGCGAAGAGGAAAGAACGAGCGCGGCGGGGTGAAGCGCAAAGAAATTTTCCAAGGTCTTGCGCCGCTCGATTTCGGGCAGACCGCCGAGGTAATTATGTTCTACCTTACCGATAATCTCGATACGGGCCTGTTCAAAGTAATCGGTATAACCGACAAGCAAAAGACCCGGCCGGTTGACATGGGTGCTGGTAATCGGAATGTTTTCGGCAAGATCGGGCATATACAGGGATTCCAGCGACAGTTCGTCAATAATCGCGGAAAGCGGAACGGAATATTCCATACGGTGACCTCCTCGGTGCAAGATGTTTCTTCACTCCGATTATACCGCAAGCAAGCATAAATTGCAAGGTATCAGGCAAAAAAAGTTGCAAGTCCCGTAAAATCGACAAGGGATCCGACGATAACGCCGGTAAGATAAAGGATACCAAGGATAAAGAAATTTTCTTTCATCGGACGGTTCACGCGGAAAAGAATCATAATGCCGACGCCGGAACCGGCAAGCAGACCGGCAAGCATCGCGCCGGCGCCGATAATACCTCCGAGATAGAGCTCGGTCAGAATCACGCTGGAAGCGCAGTTCGGAATAAGTCCGACAAGTCCCGACAACAGAAGCGAAAGCGTCGGCGCCGCCGTGGCAAACGCCGTGAGTTTCTCTTCGCCGATAAACAGAATCAATGCGTTAAGAACAAAGGAAAACGCGAGAATAAACAAGAAAACGCGCACAGTGTGATGCAATGCCGAAAGGAAAACGCCTTTTTCGCAATGACAATGCTCCCGTTCACAGAAATCGGCAATCGGAGCCGCCGCAAAACGCCGGCGGTACAAACGGTAAAATACATCGACGAGAAGACCCACAGCCATACCGATCACGACCTTAAAGCCGATCAGTTTCAGGATCAGAAGCGCCGGAGCGCCCTCCGCAATGAGAACGGGAAGCATCTCGTCCGACGCGGAAAGAAAAACGGCAACAAGCGTTCCGAGCGAAAGGATATGCCCCGCATAAAGTTGCGACGCCATGGCGGAAAAACCGCATTGCGGAACGATCCCGGTAAGCGCGCCGACGATCGGCCCGGCTTTCCCCGAACGGCGGATCAGATTTTCGGTTTTCTCTTTGCCGGCATGTTCAATGACCTCCAAAAGCAGATAGGCAATAAATAAAAATGGCAGTAGCCGCACGCTGTCTTTCAGTGTGTCAAGAAGCGCGTCGGCAAGCGTTTTAAAAAATTGTGATGCGGTCATACGGTTTCTCCGTTCGGTATCTTTTCATTTTTCTGTTTTTTTCGGCGGTAGCAGGACGCGCAAAGTCCGTAAAACACCGTACGGCTTCCGTCAATATGGAACCCGTGTTGCGCGCCGATATGGCGGTAAAGGTCGGTGAGGCAGTCACAGGACAGATGGGTCACCGTACCGCAAGCGGCGCAAAGCAGATGGTAGTGGTCGCCGCGGCATGCGCCGCTGTAACGATACAATATGCTTTTGCCGTCGGGCGACGGCAGGGTCTGCAATTTTCCTTTTTCGGCGAGACGCGACAGATGGCGGTATACCGTCGCAAGTCCGCAACCGTGTCCGTCCGCACGAAGCGCGTCCGCAATCTCGATCGCCGTCAAAGGGCGGTCACCGCAGGTTTCCATAAAAGAAAGAATGGCGTCCGCCGCCGCGGTACGATAATTCCCGCGAATTCCGCCATGCGCCGCCGTACTGCATTCTGTCTCTGCGTTTTCATCGGATCTGTTCATCCTCATCGACTCCTGTATCCGCAAAATTGAAATTGATTTTCATTTTCAATTTGAAATTATAACACACGGAACGTGAAAAGTCAAGGCGCAAAAGAATATTTTTTTGAAACCGTTTATAAGGAGTGTCCGAGGTTCGTATTTATCATGTTTCATAAATCAACGGAATATACAAAACCGGCAGGAGAAGCACAGACTTCTCCTGCCGGTTTTCTGCAAAATGTTGCGTTTTGTTTACATATTTTGCTTATTCCAAAAGTCACGGATATAGCGTGAAAGAGAGGGCGCGTCCCCCACAAAACGCAGGCTGTGAAAATGCGTGGGCAGAATACGGCGATATACGGGTTCCGCAAAGCGGTCGTCGATCAGGACGATTACCCCGCGGTCATCGGTGCGACGTATCACGCGCCCTGCGGCCTGCAAAACGCGGTTCATACCGGGAAATACATAGGCAAATTCGCGGCCGCGCTCGTATTTTTCATCAAAATACTCCCGCATGGCCTCGCGTTCCTCGGAAAGCGCCGGCAAACCGATGCCGATGACCACCGCTCCGATGAGGCGGGTTCCTGCAAGATCCACCCCCTCACCGAATATACCGCCGGAAACGCAGAAGCCGATGAGGGAACGCCGCGGGTCTTCCGAAAACGCGTCAAGAAAAGCGGTGCGTTCCGCCGCGGTCATTGTGCGTTCCTGCCGGATAATGCGCACGCCAGGCATATGTCGCCCGGTATAAGCGGACAAAACCTCCATATAGGCAAAGGAGGGACAAAAGACCATGTAATTGCCGCCGCGAGCCTCCACCGTGCTTCGGATACATTCGTAGATTTCGGACAGCGTATCCTCGCGTTCCGCGGTACGCACGGATATTTTGTCCAGCACCGCCACCGCCATCTGTTCCGCGGAAAAAGGCGAAGCGGTTTCCAGATATACGGCGTCGCGACCGCCGCCGAGCAGCGCCCCGTAATAGTCGGACGGCGTGAGCGTGGCGGAAAAAAAGACGGCGGCGCGACCGCAGGCGAGACGTGAAGACAAAACGCCGGAGGGATCGAGACAAACGACCTTGACGGTAAGCGCGCCGTCCCGTTCTGTGCAAAACATGGTATATTTCCGGTCATAGTGCGAAAGCCGGTTGAGAAACGCCGAAACCATGTAGAAAGCGCGGCGCAAAGCGGCGCGCGTATCGGGCGTGAAACTCTTGTCTTTCCGCGCATGGTCAAGCAGTGAAAGGAGAGCCGTAAAAAACGAAGAGCAGGAATACGGGAGATCGCGTCCGGCGTAAAAACGCGTTTTCACACCCCGCACATCACGCGTTTCCGCTCCGCGAAGATACGGCAGAAAAATTGAACGGAACTCATCTTTTTTCTCTTTGATTGTACCGTAAAGTTTACATTTATCATCTAACAACGATAATAAATCATCGAAAAAGACGTCGCCGAACTCACCGGAATACATTTCCCGCGCCCGTTCGGCAAGGATATGCGCCTCATCGACAAGAAAGGCATAGTCCCCCGTATGTCCGAAGAAACGGCGCATATATACATCGAGATCAAACAGATAATTGTAGTCGCAAATGACAACGTCGGCGAATTCGCAATAACGGAGGGTCAGTTCGTACGGACAAACGCCATACTGTATCGCAAAACGGCGGATATCCGCTTCGCCGACAACCGTTTTTTCTTCCGAAAGAAGTTTCAGCGCGGCCGCCGTTTCTTTCTTACCGTCCGAAAAACGGAAGCGGCAGGGGCGTTGCGGATCACGGCAATCGGCATGCCGGTGACATATTTTTTCTTTTGCCGTAACCACAACGCTGCGGACGGCCACCCCTTTTTCGCCGAACAGCGACAGCGTGTCTGCGGCGGCATATGCCGTTGTGGTTTTGGGCGTGAGGTAAAACACCTTTTCAATGTGACCGTGACCGAGCGCGCGAAGAGCGGGATACAGTACGGACACGGTCTTTCCGGTGCCGGTCGGCGCAACGGCAAACAGCCGCTCTCCGCGGCACAGCGTGCGGTAAACAGCAGTCATGAAATCCCGCTGTCCTTCCCGCGCGTGGGGATACGGAAAGGCCGCGGCGGCAAGCGTGGGCATACGCACCGCCCGCCGCTCCGCCATCGGAGCCAGTTCCTCCGTCAGAGCCGTCATGATTTTTTCACGGAAGCGGCCGAGTTCTTCTTCCGTCGGCGTCTCGGTAAACGTAGCGGCCGCGTCGGTTTCCGGGTTGTAATAAATAACCGAAAGCGTATGGCAGGACGAAACGGAAAGAAGCGCGAGGAATCCCTCGGAACGGGCGCGTTTCACACGTTCGGGCGCCGGTTTTCCGGGGTCCTCCGTAACGGGTACAAGGCGTACGATACCGTTTTCCGTCCGCGCGTCGACCGGCACCGCAATATGAAACGTAAACCCGGCGGTCTGAAGCGTGAGATCCGTATTTTCCGCCGAGGCCGCGCCCGTAAGACGGCGGCGCACGCCCGCGGCACATTCGCCGTCCGGCAAGGAAACGGGAGACGGAACGCCGGGGGAAAAGCGGCGCAGACACAACGTAATCAGTTCGTACGCCGTCAGAAAAACAGCGTTGTCGCTTTCACGGTAAGTCATGCTCTTCCCTCCTTTTCCCGGCGGCACGCACCGCAGTATATATTTTATCACCTAATTGTACCACGCTTCCCCGCGGAAGTCAATCGCCGAAAGACGCGCCCGCGCAAAAAAACACGGGAAATTTGTCCGCGAATCTTGACAGAGCGCAGGGGATAGATTATAATAGAATAGTTATTTATGTCTTTATATGTTTACTTTCGGAGGAACGGTATGGAACTCAAGATCAGCCTCACCGGCGACCTCGGCAGCGGTAAGAGTACGGTTTCCGATCTTATCGTGCGTCTGACGGGCGCGGAATATTATTCAACGGGACGCATCTGCCGCGCCATCGCGGACAAGCACGGCATCGACGTCGTGGCAATGAATCGCTACATGGAAACACATCCCGAGATCGACAAAGAGATCGACGACGGCATTGCCGCCCTCTCCGATGTCGACCGGAAAATGATCATCGACTCCCGCATGGCGTGGCATTTTGTCCGCGACACGTTCCGCCTCTATCTGTCCGTTGATCCCGACGTCAGCGCCGCGCGGATATTTGCGGCCGGCCGCTCCACCGAGAACTTTTCGACCGTAGAGGAAACGGCAAAAAAGATTGCCGAACGCAAGGAAAGCGAGAAGCGGCGCTATCTCGATCTTTATCACGTCGATTATACCGATCTTTCCAATTATTCGCTTGTGGTCGACACCACATACGCCACGCCGACCGAAGTCGCCGAACTTGTACTGTCGGTAGCGGAGGAATGGGAACGCGATCACAAAATAAAGCGCGCCTATATCTGTCCGTCGCGCCTCTACTATCCCGAAGAGGGCGCCCCGCTCGATTATGTCCACGACCTTGCCTGCCGCCTTGATCTCGCGGAAGAAATTCCGCCGGTGACGGTCGTGGAAGACAACGGTAAATTCTATGTGACGGAAGGCACGCCCTCCGCCCTTGCCTATTCTTTAAACGACGCCGTGTTTGTCCCCTGCCTTCTGAAAAAAGGCAAGAAAAACGACGGCGATTACGTACAGATCAAGAATTCACTCTGAAAGGAACGCGCCATGCTGGTACTGAAAAAACAAGCCGCCGCGGGAATCCTCGCGGCCATTCAAAAAGAATTCGGCGAAACGACCCTGACCGAAAACGACATCCTGCCGATGCTTGAATATCCTCCCGACAGCACAATGGGCGACCTTGCGCTTCCCTCCTTCAAACTGTCGCGCGCATTGCGCCGTTCCCCTGTCGAGATCGCCGCAAAAATTGCCGGCGCTTTCTCCTCTCCCGACTTTCTTTCGGCCGAAGCGGTCAACGGTTACCTGAATCTCAGACTGAACCCCGCAGTCCTTTCGCGCCGTATTCTCGGCGAGATCGCCGAAAAAGGCGAAAATTACGGCTCCCCGATGTGCGGCGCCGGTAAAACCGTCGTCCTTGATTATTCTTCCCCCAACGTGGCCAAACCGTTTCATATCGGTCACCTCGGCACGACGGTGATCGGCCATTCCCTGAAACTGTTGCATCAGTTCGCAGGATACCACTGTATCGGTATCAACCATCTCGGCGACTGGGGCACGCAGTTCGGCAAACTGATCGTCGCCTACCGCCGCTGGGGTTCACGCGAGGAAGTCGAAAAGAAAGAAATCGACGAACTTGTCCGCCTTTATGTGAAATTTCACGCGGAAGCGGAAAAGGACCCGTCGCTGAACGATGAAGCGCGCGCCGAATTCAAAAAGCTGGAAGCCCACGATCCCGACAACATCGCCCTTTGGAAATGGTTTATCGAAATCAGCCTGCGCGAATACAAAAAAACCTACGATATGCTCGGCATTACGTTTGACAGTTATGCCGGCGAGAGTTTTTACACCGATAAAATGCCGGCTCAGATCGAGATTCTGAAGGAAAAGAATCTGCTGACGGTCGATGACGGCGCGTCGGTCGTCAACCTTGACAAATGGAATATGCCCGTGTGCCTGATCCTGAAGCGCGACGGCAGTACGCTGTATCCGACGCGCGACATTGCCGCCGCGGTCTACCGTAAAGAGCACTACCACTTTGACAAATGCATCTATGTCACTTCGGCCGGCCAGTCCCTGCACTTTGCCCAATGGTTCAAGGTTCTGGAACTGATGGGATATGACTGGTATAACGAGCTTGTCCATGTTCCGTACGGAACGGTCAGCATCAACGGCGAAAAACTGGCAACACGCACCGGCAACGTCATTCTTTTAAAAGACCTGTTCCGCATCGCCATCGAAAAAGTGACCGGCGTCATGGAAGAAAAGAATCCCGCGCTTAAAGGACGCAGCGATATTGCGGAAGCCGTCGGCATCGGCGCGGTCATCTTCTACTATCTCTCCAACAACCGTATGCGCGACATCAATTTTGTGATGGACGACGCGCTTTCTTTTGACGGCAACACAGGGCCCTATGCACAATACACCTATGCGCGCACCTGCAGCGTGCTTGAACGCGCCGGTGATTTTGCCCCGGTCTTCGCCCCGGAAAACGGCATGCCCGGAGCGGAAGAAACGGCTTTGGTCAAGGTGCTTGCCACCTTCCCGGAAAGAATTCTCTCGGCGCTTGCCGATTACGAGCCGTCCGTGGTAACGCGTTTTATTCTTGATCTCTGCACCGCGTTTAACCGGTTCTATCACGAATGTCCCATTCTGAACTGCGCCGATCCTTCCGTGAAAAACTACCGATTGTCGCTTGTGCGCGCCGCCAATACCGTTCTCGGCCGCGCCCTGACGCTGATCTGTATGAAAAAGACCGAAAGGATCTGAGCCGCATCTCATCAACACCATAAAATATAAGAAAACCGAAAAGAGGAACACATTATGTCAGGACACAGCAAGTGGAACAACATCAAACGGAAAAAAGAAAAAACCGACGCGCAAAAGGCCAAGGTCTTTACAAAAATCGGTAAGGAAATGGCCGTTGCCATCAAGGAGGGCGGCGCCAATCCGAACTCCAACTCCAAACTGCGCGAACTGATCGCCAAGGCCAAAGCCAATAACGTACCGAACGACAACATCGACCGTATCATCAAGAAATTTTCCGCAGATAACAACATCAATTATGAAGAGATCACCTACGAAGGCTACGGCCCCGCAGGCGTTGCCGTCATTGTGGAAACCACCACCGACAACCGCAACCGTACCGCCGGCAACGTGCGCTCGTATTTTTCAAAATTCGGCGGAAATCTCGGCAGTACCGGATGCGTCGGCTTCCTCTTTGAAGATAAAGGCGTCATCATCATTACGGATGAAGACGGCGAGATCGACGAAGAAAAGTTGATGGAAGCCGCCCTTGAAGCGGGCGCTACCGACTTCAGCGCGGACGACGGTCTTTATGAAATCTATACCGAAACCGACGACGTGACCGCTATCGCGGAAGCGCTTGAAAAACAGGGTTACAAAGCGGACTCCGCCGAAGCGGCCAAAGTTCCGACCACCTACACGACGATCACGGACGAAGACGCCATCCGCCATATGTCGCTTCTTCTCGAAAAACTCGACGATGACGATGACGTTATCAACGTCTATCACAACTGGGAAAACGAACAGTAATCATGCGTTTTTCTCTGCCCTACGACCATATTCTGACCGCCGCCTCACTGACGGGGAAATCGGTCTATGCCATTCTGACTGCCGCAAAATCGCTCGGTTTTGACGGGGTAGACATGGAAAGCGGCCGTCTCAACGCCGATACGGAAAAGATGCTCGCCGATGTCCGGCGCGCCGATATGCGTGTATTTTCGCTGTCCCTCCCCGTCGACACGTCCTCGGAAGAAGCCATAGACGCGGTGGCACAGACTGTCCGCCTTGGGGAAATGCACGGAATTCACCACATAACGCTTCTCCCCTGCCATACAAAGGCTTCATCCGACACGCTTGCCGAAACGGCGGCGTTCTGTGACGCCGCGGCGGCCACGGCGACGGCGTGCGGCGTTCACCTGTCGGTTATGAATCTTTCACTGGAGATAGCCTCCGTCCGCACAACGAAAGATTTTTCCGCGCTCGCCGATCTGTCGGACAGGATCACCTTTACCGTGCACACGGGAAATCTGTTCCGTCTCGGCGAAGACCCGACGGAAAGCGTTTTACCGCTTCTTAAGCGCACCGCGCGCCTCATTCTTTCCGATGTTACGGCCGAAGAGCGCACATACGGCGATACCCCCGCCTATAAAAAAGACGACCGCTATTACTATCCCTGCCCGGTAGGCTTCGGCGACGTGGGATACGGAAAACTTCTTCCGCTCCTTAAAGAACGGCATTACAACGGTATTTTGACCTGCGAGCACTATCTGTGCGACGATACGACGCACTGTATCGGCGCGGACGCAGACTTTCTTCTGAAAACGCTGAAGTTATAAAAGCGCCGAAAGTGCAAATATAAGCTTACATTTCAACATGTAGCGGAGCGGGAGTACCCCGCTCCGCTTCTGTTCCGGCAATGACCGCATCGGAGATAATCCTATGACAAACGAAAAATCTGCGCAGAATTCCTATCCGCCCGTCCTCTTTGTTTTCCGGCGGAATATATTCCTTACCGGGTCGCTTTCGGGAAGCGGACTTACAGTCACCGACAGCGGCGAATACATGGCCGCCGGGCGCCGCTACCGTGAAGAACCGTTTCTTTCACCCGTATCGGAACATCTTCTGTGCCTCAGCGCAACAGATACTCCGCTGACCTTTGACGCGCTTCTTCTCCTGTTTCTGCACGGCAATGAAGAAACGCGTATGGCCGTCGCCTGCCTGATGGCGCGGGATCCGCAATCGCTTTACAATGCTTTTGCCGACGGCGTTATACGCGACCGCGACGCATATCTTTTATTCTATATGTGGATATGCCCTTCGTTTCTCCCCGCCGATATGCGCGGAAAACGTCGTCACACCGCCGACTTTTCGGCATATGCAACCGAAGACGCCGTTCTTATCCGCCTGTTTCTTCTTTTGCGCCAACGCCTGCAGGCAACCGAGCAACATTTTTCCCGCACCGTCAGAGCATGTCATCCGTTCTGACGCATAACTTCCCGAAAAACAGAATCCGGGGCGGTTTCCTTTACGGAATATCCGCCCCGGATTTTTATATCCGTTTTGCCTGTACCGCGGTCGGTATGCGCCGCAAGACCGCCTTTTACCGCCGTTTTCTTTTGCTTTTTCCGGTCAATCGCATCAGTGAAAATATACCGGTTATCCGTTTGCGTTCCCGTCTCCCATATTGCCGCCTGTTCCTTTTACGCCCGGAAACCGCCGGTTGACCGTCAGTCCTCCGCCGTAATAACGCCGGTAATTTCTTCGTCCGTGCAAAGATTATGATAAAACACTTTGCCGATCTTATCGCTTGTGCAAAGCAGATAAGACCTTTTGGCATGAGCGATCATTTTGCGGCGCACCGTATTCTCCGCGGCCGCAATGTCGGTCAGTTTGCCGTCGTCGGAATAACCGCGGCAGGCGAAAAAACAAATATCCGCATTGTATCGCTCAATGGTTTCGCATGCGTCTTCCCCCACAAAAGAAAGGCAGGAATTGACCACGTTGCCGCCCGTACCGATGCAGGCAATATTGTTTTCGCTCAGTTTGGTCAACGCGCGGAGACCGTTGGTAATAACGATCAGATCGCGTTTTTCGGCGAGATACGGAATCATACCGCAGGCGCTTGTGGAAGAGTCCAGAAAAACCACGCTGTTATCGGTGACAAGCGCGGCGGCTTTGCGCGCGATCTTCCGCTTTTCATCGGTCTTTTCCAGTTCCCGCACAATAAACGGCACTTTGATCTCCGACAGAGCGTTTTCGTCCAGAACGGCGCCGCCGTGCATCCTTTTCAAAAGATGCTGTTTCTCCAGTTCCGCAAGATCGCGCCGGACGGAAGGCTCGCTGGCATACAGCCGCCGCGAAAGATCTTTCACGGTAACGCTTTTTTCCCTGATGGCGATTTCCAGTATCGCTTTTTCGCGTTCTTTATTCATATATCCTCCGGAAATGCGCAAATATGTGATCGTTCGATCAATATTTGCGGCGGTAATTGATTGTTTGACCGTATAAGCGTATTATATACTCAGATTTCCGATTTGTCAAGAAAAGAGGTATACCTATGAAATATCAGGCGCACCGCGGTGTGGGAACCGAATTTCCGGAAAACACCGTCCCGTCATTCCGGGCGGCCGTCGCGCAGGGTTACGACTATATCGAACTTGATCCCGTTTTTACAAAAGACGGCTGTTGCGTCGTTCTTCATGACGCAACGCTGAACAGAACCTGTCGCCGTTGCGACGGCTCCGCCCCGGAAAAACCGCTGAACATCGCGGACATATCCTACAGCGAAGCGCTTTCTTACGACGCGGGCATTGCCAAAGCGTATAAATTCCGCGGAACGAAAATACCGTTGCTGACAGAGGCGCTCGCCGTCGCACGGAATACCGGCGTCACCGTAAAACTGGATAACCGTATTCAGTATTTCAGCGCGGAACAAACGGAAACGCTTTTTTCGGCCGTTGAAAATTCCGGGACGGCCGTGGCTTTTACGGTATCCGATACGGAATATCTGAAGAAAGTCGTATCGCGCTTTCCCGACGCGGAGATTCACTATGACGGTCATGTCAGCGAAGAAAAACTGACCGCCGTCCGTCATCTGCTGCGGAACAATCCGCTGACGGTATGGCTATGCCTTCCCTCGCCCGCCACTTCGTGGGTCAAAGTTCCGAAAGCCGACCGGGATCTCTGCAACACCGTAAAAAAATACGGCTCGCTCGGACTCTGGATACTGGAAAACGAAGAACAACTGTCCCTTGCCGAAAAGAATACGGCGCCGATGTGATCGAAACGCCCGGGCAATTGAAACCGGTCAAACGCCACGGCTTTGTCGACTGTCATACGCATACCCGTTTTTCGCATGACTCCGTATGCGACCCCGCCGAAAGCGTCCGCGTTGCAAAAGAAAAAGGGTTATTCGGGATCGCGTTCACCGATCATTTCGACACCGAATATGAAAAGAATGTCGACATTGTAACGCCTATACGGGACTCCGTGAATACGGCCGGAACATTCCGGGGATACGCCTTGTCCGGCATCGAAATCGGCGAGGCCGTCCTTCACCCGGATACGGCGAACCGCATCATCACCTCGGTTTCCCCGGACATCGTGCTGTGCTCGGTGCACGCCGTGCGGTACAAACAGTACACCATGCCGTATTCTCAGATTGATTTTTCAAAATTCACCGAAAAAGAGATCGGCGAATATCTTGCGCAGTATTTCGACGACTTAACGGAAGCCGCGGAAGCCTCCGACTGCGATGTACTTTCTCATCTTACCTGCCCCTTGCGGTATATCTGCGGCAAATACGGTATTTCCGTCGATCTTCACGCATATGAAGAAAAAACGGATCGCATACTGAAGACGATCATACAAAAAGGCGTCGCCCTCGAAGTCAATACGTCCGGTCTCGGTTCGGATTACGACTGTCTTATGCCGTCCGCACCGATCATAAAAAAATACAAGGAATTCGGCGGCACGCTTATCACGCTCGCGTCGGACGCGCACAAAGCGGACAGGATCGCGCACGGCTTTCCGTACGCCGCAAAAATTCTGCGCGAAATAGGATTCGGGCACATTTTCTATTATAAAAACCGCATACCTGTCGCGTATGCGCCGGAGGAATGGGAATGAACAACAACAGTACCGCAAAAACCATCGCCGATCGGCGGAACGACCGCCCCTATGCCGTCACGGCGCTCGGCGAAATACTGATCGACTTTGCCCCCGCGGGAAAAGACGCGGCCGGCGACCGGATCTTCGCAAGGAAAGCGGGAGGCGCGCCCGTCAATCTTCTGGCCACCGTAGCCAAAGCAGGATTCAAAACGGCGTTTATCGGAAAGGTCGGAAACGATATGTTCGGTCGTTTCCTCCGCGAAACCCTATGCGCCTGCGGTATTTCCGACCGCGGACTATGCGTGGACAACGAACACCATACCACGCTTGCCTTTGTGGAACTGAACGAAAACGGCGACCGTGATTTCAGTTTCTGCCGCCGGTACGGAGCGGACGTCTTTCTGCAAAAAAGCGATATCGACGAAAATCTTATCAAAAATTCCGCCTTGTTTCATTTCGGTTCGCTGTCCCTGACAGCGGAACCGGCAAGAAGCGCCACCGAATACGCGCTTCGTCTTGCAAAAGACGCGGGTTGCGTCATCACCTACGATCCGAATTATCGCGCCCCTCTGTGGAGCGACGCCGATACGGCCGTTCGCATGATGAAAAAACATCTCGACAAAGTGGACATTCTGAAAATATCGGGCGACGAACTCGCCATGCTGTTCGGAGAAGACAAAACGCGGGCCGTACGGGAAATCAAGGCCTACGGCGTCCGTATCATACTGGTGACGAACGGAAAAGACGGCGCGGAACTGTATATGGACGACGTATGCGTGTCCCTGCCCGCCGAACCCGTCAAAACCGTAGACACCACCGGAGCGGGCGACATATTCTTCGGCACATTTCTCCGCGAATGGATAAAACACGGAAGTACGCCGGATAACATCACTTCGGAACAGGCAACCGCCTATCTGAAAAAAGCCATACACATCGCCGGAATCAGCACCGGGCGCTACGGCGCCATTGCTTCTATACCGGAAGAAGAAAGGAATGAAATATTATGAAATCCGCAGTATTCTACGGAAAAAACGACTTACGGATTGAGGAAAAACATCTGCGGGAGATCGGCAAAAACGACGTTCTCGTGCGCGTTCACGCATGCGGCATCTGCGGTACGGACGTACATATTTTCCATGGGGACGAAGGAGCGGCACCAACGCCCGCTGGTACGGTTCTCGGGCATGAATTTGCGGGTGAAGTCGAAAAGATCGGCAGTGACGTCAAAGACATTGCGGTCGGCGACAAAGTTTGCGTCGATCCGAACAAACTCTGCGGAAGTTGCGATTATTGCCGGCGCGGCATCGGCCATTTCTGCACCTCCATTACCGGCATCGGCACAACCGTTGACGGCGGATTTTCAGAATACTGCGCCGTTCCGGCGTCGCAGATATATAAAGTCAGAGAACATCTGTCCTATGCGGAGGCGGCAATGGCGGAACCCGTCTCCTGCTGTCTGCACGGCATAGAACTCTGCCATATACAATGCGGAGATACCGTGGCAGTCATCGGATGCGGCATGATCGGCCTTATTATGTTGCAACTTTCAAAACTTTCGGGGGCCGCAACCGTTATCGCCATCGAACCCATTGCGGAAAAACGGGAACAGGCGCTGAACCTCGGCGCGGACTATGCGTTTGATCCCCGGTCGGGCGACATAAAAACCATGCTTGCGGAAAACGGCATAACGCAGATCGACGCCGTCATCGAGTGCGTCGGCAAGCCGGAGACCATCGAACAAGCCGTAACCATCGCGGGAAAGTATTCTGTCGTCATGATGTTCGGCCTGACGCGCCCCGACGCGGCAATCCGTGTGAAACCTTTTGAAATCTTCAAAAAAGAAATTACCCTGTGTTCCTCCTATATCAATCCTTACACCTTTCCCGGCGCCGTTAAACTGATAGAAAACAAAAAGATCGACGTCCATTCCATGATCTATAAGGAAGCCCCGCTCAGAGAACTGCCGGATATCCTGCGCGATCCGAAAAAATACGGCGCCGGAAAACACATTATTATCCTGTAAATCAAGTAAAAATGCCATCTTATATTTACATTTAAGCCTATAGAAAAGGGCGCGGCAACATTGTCGCCGCGCCTTTTTTACGTGCCATTGCTTATCGCGTGACCCGTACGGATTTGCCCTTACGGGCAATACACTTGCGCCGCGCCGTCCGCTCGCAAGCGGCGGCCGTCTTTCGGCGCG
>CAJLXA010000037.1 GCA_905210485.1 uncultured Eubacteriales bacterium
GGCCTCTGTGCTGGCGACCCACGCCCAGAAGGGCCTGCCCGCCTTCGGCATCTACGGCCATGAGGTGCAGGACCGCGATCAGGTCACCGAGATCCCCGACGACGTGAAGGAAAAGCTGCTGCGCTTCGGCCGTGCCGCTGTCGCAGTCGCGACGATGCGGGGCAAGAGCTATCTGCAGATCGGCTCCGTCACCATGGGCATCGGCGGCTCCATCATGGATACGAACTTCCTTGAAGATTATCTCGGCATGCGCGTGGAATCCGTCGACGAGGTGGAAATCATCAGACGCATGACCGAAGGTGTTTACAACAAGAACACCTACAAGAAAGCGCTCGAATGGGCAAAGGCCAACTGCAAAATGGGCTTCGACAAGAACCCCGCCGAACTGCAGAAGACCGAAAAGCAGAAAGAAAAGGATTTTGAGTTCACCGTCAAGATGATGGTCATTATTAAAGACCTCATGTGCGGAAACAAAAATCTTCCCAAGGGCTGTGAAGAAGAAATGGTCGGCCATAACGCCATCGCCGCCGGCTTCCAGGGTCAGAGACAGTGGACGGACTTCTATCCGAACTGCGACTTCTCCGAAGCCATGCTGAACACCACGTTCGACTGGGAAGGCGCGCGCGAACCGTACATCCTCGCAACCGAAAACGATATTCTGAACGGTCTCGGCATGCTCTTCATGAAGCTTCTGACCAACCGCGCTCAGATCTTTGCCGATGTCCGTACCTACTGGTCGGGCGAATCGGTAAAACGCGTTACCGGCTACGACCTTGAAGGTCACGCCAAAGAATCCAACGGCTTCATTCACCTCATCAACTCCGGCGCGGCCTGCCTTGACGCCAACGGCGAAGCCGTGGACGAAAACGGCAACCACGTTATGAAAGAATGGTTCAACGTTACCGAAGAAGATCAGAAGAAGATCATGGAAAACACCACATGGAACTATGCCGACCTCGGCTACTTCCGCGGCGGCGGCTTCTCTTCCCGCTTTGAAACCAAGTACGAGATGCCCGCAACGATGATCCGTCTGAACCTCGTGAAAGGTCTCGGCCCGGTTCTCCAGATCGCCGAAGGCTGGACGGTCGCCCTGCCTCATGACGTTTCCGACAAGCTCTGGAAGAGAACCGACTATACATGGCCCTGCACATGGTTTGCCCCCCGTTGCGACGGTAAGGAAGGCAGCCCGTTCTGCAGCGCTTATGACGTTATGAACAACTGGGGTGCGAACCACGGCGCTATCAGCTACGGTCACGTCGGCGCAGACCTCATCACGCTCTGCTCGATTCTCCGTATCCCGGTCTGCATGCACAACGTGCCGTCAAAAGACGTCTTCCGTCCCGCCGCATGGAATGCATTCGGTTCCGACAAAGAATCCGCCGACTTCCGCGCTTGCGCGAACTTCGGCCCGCAGTATAAAAAGGTAAGATAATCCGCGGTCGCGTAAGCGAGCGGAACAAAGGAGGCAACTCTTTTGGTGCGTTTTCGCATCATCGGAGATACCTCCTTTGTTTTTCCGAAACACCCCCACAAAACCGTTACGGCCGCGCGGATTCCGTATCAGGCGCCCGCCGTAAACGGATCCTTTACGTTTACGGCCGCAAAACCTATAACAGATGAACGCTAAAAAGATTGCCGCGGAAAATTCCGCGGCAGTCTTTTTCGTTTCATATTTTTTCAAGATACAGAGCCAAAGCTGTACGCGGCGGCATCGGCGGAATCACGAGATCGTTCTCCGCAATGCCGAAGCGGCCGGCGGCATAGAAATCCGCTTTCACGGCAAAGCCGTCTTCCAGCGGTATATGCAACGCGCCGCCGGGGTCATCGAACGCATGCGCGACGACGAGCATACGGCGCCCGTCTTTCCGCACGACCGCCTGCGTTCCGGATGGGTGGCGGACAGAACGGCCGTATCCGCCGAAAAAGCGGATAGTCGCCAATGGCTCGGAGAGAAGCGGCGCTACGCCGCGATAAAAAGCCATGGCCTTACGCAGAACCTGCCATTGCGCCGAAGATAACCGCGTAACATCGCCCGAAAGACACGGACGGCCGAGGAAAGAAGCGGCCATCGTGTAGACAAGGCGTTCTTCGCTGTCGTCGCCGCGGACGACCGCCCAGATCAGCGCCTGCGACGGGAGCATCAGCCGTTGCATATTAGCGGCGATGACCGGTATCTCCAACGCCTCGTGGGCGTCCGATACGGACGAAAGCGCGGATACGCTCATCATGAGCGGCTCTATACGGTTGCCGCCCGAAGCGCAGTTTTCAATGACAATATCGGGAATCTCGCGCTTCAGTTCCCGGAAAAACGCAACGACGGCGGCGTAATGCACGCGCAGATTTTCGCCGGGGCTTTCGGGGCCGTCAACCGCCAGCCCCGGATTGCCGTTGTAGTCAACCTTTATGTATCCGAAGCCGTATTCTTTCAGAAAGGCAATGACGCGTTCTTCCAGATATTTCCGCACGTCGTCACGGCGGAAATCAAGAAACGTCCGCCAGCCGCCGCACGAAAGAACGCGGCCGTTTCTTTTAAGATGCATGGCGTCATATGCGGGCAGATACAGATCGGCGCCGGACGTAGAGACCTCGAACTCGAACCATATGCCGGGGATAATCCCCATATTGCGGAGTTTCCGATTCATTTCTTTCATGTGCGGGAAGCGCTTTCTGTCGGGAATCCAGTCGCCGTTCCCGCCCTGCCCGCGGCTTTTTTCCGACCAGCCGGCGTCAATGACCATATAGCCGGAAAAATCAAGTTCCCGTTTCAGTGCCTCCGCATAGCGGAGAAAACCTGTTTCCGTCGGATCCGACCATGTGGCGCAGAATTCATTATAAACCGGAAGAAGGATTCCCTTTTCGCCGTATGCCCGGCGCGCAGGTTCCAGAGCGCGGCACAGAACGGACGCCGCGAGATCGCGGTCTCCGGCCACAGCGGTGATATAGGCGTCCGGCGTGCAAAAAGAGTCGCCGGGAAGAACGGTTTTCTGCCAATGCCCGAAATCGCGGTCGGCAAGACCGCCCGAAAACGAAAAGGCGTCCCCCGCGCGGGTGAGTTCCATCTGCCACGAAGCATTATGCGCGATCGTTGCGGCAAAAGAAACGCCGTTTTTCCGATCTTCCGCCACGGATAACGGAAAATAGGTTTCACAGGGAAAACCGCCGAGACTGCCGTAACGAACGGAGGACGGAAAACAGTCCTGCCACGACTTTTCGAGGCCGAGCGCTTCGGCGGTTGCCGTCTCCGCAACGCCTTCGCGCGACCAACCGCCGTGAAAACGGTGCAAACAGATTGTTTCCGATTGATCGCCGTCCCCGAACGGACTCAGAACATCCAGCGAAAAAGACGTAATGAGCGAAAGTGTGAAAGGACGGTCGGACGTATTTTCAAATACGGCGAAAGTGCGGCAGAATCCGTAGCGGCGGTGAACCGCGGCCGTATGCCGCACCCGGTACCCCTCCGGCGATTCAAGAACGGTTACGATGTGCGTTTCCCCGCCGACCTCTTCCGTCGTTTGCCCCTTCATACGAAGATCGGCGACCGCCTGCCCGAATTTCAGCGTTTTACCGCTGTAAGGCCCCGGCTCCGGATGATGATCGAGCATCAGATGCACAAGCGCCCCCATACGGAATTGCGGATTGTAATCGGCGCGCGTATCGGCGCGCATTGCGGGAACGCTCCACGGCGCTTTCGCACGGTTTTCGTATCCGCGCGGCAAAAGCCACAGAAATACGTGCCCGTCTTCATGCGTCACATAACGGAGCGTCAACGCGGGAAATGAATAATCTTTTGTCGTCATACGCGGATTCCTTTCCAAGAAAAAAGGGATTGCCGCATGGCGGCAATCCCTTTTCGGCGACAGCCGTTGATACGGCACAATGCGCTAAATATGTAAATTAAAGTTTACCCAAAGTACTTTCTGTCAAGCGACCGATAACCGATAGCCTCCGCGATATGCTCGGCGGAGATCGTTTCACTGCCCGCAAGATCGGCGATGGTTCGCGCCACGCGCAGAATCTTGTCATGACCGCGCCCCGAAAGGCCGAGGCGGTCGAACGCACTGCGGAGCAGTTCTTCCCCGCTTTTGTCGGGGCGGCAGAAATCCTGCACATCGCGCGGCGACAGTTTGGCGTTGCAGAAAACATTGTCGATGCCCGCACGGCGGAAACGCTCTTCGGCGAAACGCCGCGCGCGGTTGACGCGTTCGCGTATGGCGGCGGAAGTTTCCGTTTCCTTTGCGGGGGTATTCATTTCGTCGAACGTAAGTGAAGGAATATGTACCTGAATATCCATACGGTCAAGAAGCGGGCCGCTGATACGCGCAAGATAGCGGCGGACATCTTCCGCCTTACAGGTACATTCCCGGTTCGGGTCGCCGAAATAACCGCACCGGCAGGGATTCATTGCGCACACCAGCATGAAAGAAGCGGGAAAGCGCACCTTGGCCATAGCGCGGGTCACGGTAACGGCGCCATCTTCAAGAGGCTGACGGAGCGATTCGGTGAGTTGTTTTGAAAACTCGGGAAGTTCGTCGAGAAACAGAACGCCGTTGTGCGCAAGAGAAATCTCTCCGGGGCGCGGGTTGGAGCCGCCGCCGATAAGGCCGACGGGGCTGATGGTATGGTGCGGCGACCGGTACGGCCGCTCGGTGACGATATAGTTTTTCAGCGTTCCGGCGATGGAATGAATCTTTGTCGTCTCAACAGCCTCGGCAAAGGTCAGGTCGGGCAGAATCGTCGGCAGTCTTTTGGCCAGCATGGATTTTCCGGCGCCGGGCGGGCCGATCAGAAGCACATTATGGCCTCCGGCCGCCGCGATCTCCAATGCTCTTTTGGCAACGGCCTGCCCGCGTACGTCCGAAAAATCGACGTCGGAGCGACCGTTCCGGGCGTTGAATTCCGCGATGTCATAGGTGGTCGGCGCGATACGTTCCTTACCCGACAGATGGCGGAGCAGTTGATTCACGTCGTGTACGCCGTAAACGGTGATTCCGTCGACGACCGCCGCCTCGGCAGCATTCTTTTCGGGAACGTAGATTTCGGTCTTCCCGGCGTCGCGCGCGGCGAGCGCAAGGCAGAGGACGCCGTTCACGGGGCGTACTTCGCCCGAAAGCGACAGTTCACCGACAAAGCAGAGGTTCTCCGTCGGCAGGGACAAAGGAATCTTATTGTCGCAACGCAGTATGGCGAGAAGAATGGCCAGATCAAACCCCGATCCTTCTTTTTTCAGATTGGCAGGGGCGAGATTGACGAGAATCTCCAGTTGCGGGAACGGGATACCGCTGTTCTGACAGGCGCTGCGCACACGTTCTTTGGCTTCTTTGACGGCGGCGTCGGGAAGACCCACCAGTTCAAAGCCCGGCATACGCCGGAACGCACTGCATTCGACGGCGACGGGATAACCGTCAACGCCCTGGCAGGCGGCGCTGTAAAGTGTGGATAGCATGGTCGTACTCCTTTTTTCGCGGATATTCCCGCGTATCCGTCCGGATTCAGTTCAGTTTATAGGTAGTTCCCTGCGGCGTATCAATCAGCGTGACGCCTTCCTCCGCAAGAAGCGCGCGGATGCGGTCGGCCTCGGCGTAATTTTTCGCTTTCTTGGCCGCGGCGCGGTCGGCAATCAGGCGGCGGATTTCTTCGTCGCGTTCGGGAGTAACGCCGTCTGGAAGCACGCTTTCCGCGGCTTTCGCCTTTTCTTTTTCCTCCGCGGCGGCCTCTATGAGACCGAGCGACAGAACGCGTTCAAAATCGCGGATCAACGCAAGTTTGGTGTCGTCATTGGTATCGGCTTTCAATACATCGTAAAGCGCCGTGATGGCAAGAGACGTGTTAAGGTCGTTATCGAGCGCTTCGGTGAAGCGGGCGCGGAGCGCCTTTGCCGCTTCTTCGTCAACCGGCGCGCCGGTTTCGCGCAGTGCGGCAATCTTCGACACAAGTTTACCGTAAGCAGTACGGGCGTTGTCGAGATTTTCATAAGTGAAAACGAGCGATTTACGGTAATGCGACTGGAGGCAGAAGAAGCGGTAGACCATCGGCGAATAGCCTTTTTCTTCAAGGAGCGACACGGTGAGAAATTCGCCCGAAGACTTGGACATTTTGCCGTTCTGCGTATTGAGGTGCAGAACATGCATCCAGTAATTGCACCACTTATGGCCGAGATAGGCTTCGCTCTGCGCGATCTCGTTCGTATGATGCGGAAAGGCGTTGTCGATACCGCCGCAATGAATGTCGAGGTGTTCGCCGAGATGCTTCATGCTGATGCAGGAACATTCGATATGCCACCCGGGATAACCGACGCCGAAGGGAGAATCCCACTTCAGTTCCTGATCGGCAAACTTGGATTTTGTAAACCAAAGTACGAAATCCGCCTTATTTCTCTTGTTCCCGTCTTCCTCCACGCCGTCGCGGACGCCGACCGCAAGGTCGTCTTCCTTAAAGTCGTTGAAGACATAGTAACGGGAAAGTTTCGACGTATCGAAATAGATGTTTCCGCCCGCGTGATAAGCATAACCCTTATCGAGCAGAGCCTGTATCACCTTGATGAATTCGGGGATACAATGCGTGGCCGGTTCCACGACGTCGGGGCGTTTGATATGCAGTTTTTCACAGTCGCGGAAAAACGCGTCGGTATAAAAAGCGGCGATCTCCATGACGGTTTTGTGTTCGCGGCGCGCGCCCTTCAGCATTTTGTCTTCGCCGGTATCGGCGTCGCTTGTCAGGTGGCCGACGTCGGTGATATTCATAACGCGTTTGACGTCGTAACCGCTGTAACGAAGATATTTTTCGAGAATATCCTCCATAATATAACTGCGGAGATTGCCGATATGCGCGAAATGGTAAACGGTCGGGCCGCAGGTATACATGGACACCTTACCCGGTTCGTTCGGGACAAATTCTTCCTTCTGTCTTGAAAGCGAGTTATAAAGAAGCATGTTTTTTCTCCTTATTCCGTATATCCGTAAAATATTTATAGATAAAGTTCGTACAGCGAAAGCAGTTCTTCTTCGATCTCCGCTTTTCGCGTTTCGATTTCCGACGCGCGCACGTAATCGGTGGCCGCGGAACCGAACAGTTCTGTTTCCAAAGCGGACAATTCTTCTTCCAGTTTGTGCGCCCGTATTTCCGCCTGCTTTTTCTTTTTTTCCGCGTTGCGCCGCTCGCGCTCCGCGCTTTTTTCTTTTTCGTAGCGTTCTTTTTCGCGGGACGGTTCGTTTTTCTCTTTTGCCGCCGCGGCCGTTTTCTTTTCGCGCGAAGCGAGGTAAACGTCGTACGCGGTTTCCCCGTCGCCGATTCCGTAACTCTTCACGCCGTTTTCCGCCGTGGGACACAGTTCCGCTATACGCGTGGCGATGCGGTTGATGAAATAGCGGTCATGCGAAACGGCGACAACGGTTCCCGGAAATTCCGCCACGGCGTTTTCAAGGACTTCGCGGGACGCAATATCGAGATGGTTCGTCGGCTCGTCCATTACAAGAAGATTGATCTTCTTCAGCATAAGTTTGGCGAGCGTCAGACGTGCGCGTTCGCCGCCGGAAAGCGCAGACAGCGGCCGCAGGACCTCTTCCGGTCCGAACAGGAAGCGCGCCAGAGTATCACGCAATTCAAAATTCGTTTTGTGCGGGTACGCGGCTTCCAGTTCGCCGAGGACGGTATTATTTTCGTCAAGGAAACGGTTTTCCTGATCGTAGTAACCGACAATGACGTTGTAGCCGAGCGAAATACGCCCCGCCGTCGGCGTGAGGCGGCCGGTCAGAAGTTTCATCAGCGTGGATTTACCGCAACCGTTTTCGCCGAGGAAAAGCACGCGCTCTCCTTTGCGAATCAGGAAAGACAGTCCCGTGAAGATCGGCCTGTCGCCATAGGAAAACGCAAGATCCTTGGCCGTAACGACTTCGTTTGCCGTGCTTTCCTCGCTTTGAAAACCGAGGCGCATGCTCTTTTCGGGCGGCGCCGCTTTTTCCACCTTTTCCATGCGCGCAAGCTGTTTCTCTTTTGCGCGAATGGTGACGAAGTTATGTTCCATGCCGCACTCGCGCTGAAACTGAATGTTGCGTTCGATGCGGGCAATAACCTTTTCCTGCTCTTTATATTTCTTTTCGAGCGAGGCGGCCTCCAGAGCCTCCTGCTCTTTGTATTTCGTATAGTTGCCGGGGAAAAGTCTGGCTTCCGTCCCGGAAATGCGCAACGTTTTGTTCGTCACACGGTCGAGAAAATAGCGGTCGTGTGAAATGAGCAGAACGGTCTTTTTATAAGACGCGAGAAATTCTTCAAGCCACAGAAGCGCGTCGAGATCCAGATGGTTTGTCGGCTCGTCGAGCATCAATATGTCGGGTTCGCGCGCGAGAAGACGGGAAAGCGCGAGCCGCGTATGCTGTCCCCCGGACAAAGAGGCGACCGGGCGGTCGATGGCTTCCTCGGAAAAGCCCATGCGCCGGAGCGTGCTCCGACATCGCGCGCGGTATTCGAGACCGCCGTCGCGGGCATAGGCCGCATGAAGCGCGTCGAGGCGCGACGACAGTTTTTGCAGGTCGCCGGTTCCCTTTGTCAGCGCGGCCTCGGTTTCGGCAATGGCGGCTTCTTTTTCGAGAAGTTCGGGGAAAGCCTCCAACATATACGAAAACAGCGTGGTGTCGCTGTCCCGGCACATAACGGCAACATCCTGCCGCAAAAGACCGACCGTCTTTTCTTTGGCAAGATAAACGTCGCCGCTGTCGGGGCGGTATTCGCCCGTTATCACGCGGAAAAGCGAAGTTTTACCGGCGCCGTTCACGCCGATGACGGCAAGTCTGTCTCCCTCGTTTACCGAAAAGGAAACATGAGAAAGCACCGTATGAAGACCGAACGACAGCGTGACGTCGGAGACCGAAAGAACGACCATAGTTTCCTTTCCGGGAAAATTCCCTCAAAATCCGCGCGTGTGTGCGCGCATCTCTTTATATCATGTATATGACTGATATTTAATTATACAGTATTCCCGATAAAAAAGCAACCGCTTTCGGAAAGAAAGCGGTCAAAACGGAATAAAAATGTAAAAAACATGAAAAAAGCGAACCAAAGAACAGCGCGATCGACCGCACGGAACGCGGTTACGGCGTTTTGCGCGTTTCCGGGTGCGGGAAACGTTAAAAACCGCGGCGAAAACGTTTTTTCGCCGCGGTTGGTTTTTATTTGTCTTTCGGCTGATTGTCCGCCGGAGCGGCGCTTTCGGTAAGGGCGGTCGACTGCGCGTTTTCGGCAAGAATCTCTTTACGGATTCGCCGTTCGATCGACGGATTGAACGCGGTGGAAAGAAGATTCTGCAACGCGTCAACCATCAGAAGAAGTCCCATAAAAACGGAGGCAATGCGCATACCTTCCGGCGGCGATTTGATAAGCCACAAGGCGCCGATAATCGTGAGTACCGACACGGCAAGCATAATCCACCAGGAGACCATGCGGTAACGGCGGGACATGATGGCGGTATGTAGTTTGAAAGAACCGTCGATCACCACCATGGCACCGACAAAGAAAGACAGAATTTCGTCGGCGCTGTCGCGGCGAACCAAGAGGAATATCGCCGCAAACAGGGCAAGCGCCGCGCTGAGCATTTTGAAGAAGAACGGGAATCCGCGCTCCTTTTCCGCAAGAACCATTGCGGCGCGCACGATGGCAAACACGATGGCCGCGATCGCAATGACAAGGATCACGGTCGGAAGAGCGTCGTCGGGAAACGCGATAAGGCAGAACCCGGCGCACCCGAGCAAAACGGCAAACATAAGAACGCCCCAACTGTAGGAGGCGAGTGCCTGCACCATTTTTTTCATAATATCACCTCATTGACCTTTTGCTTTTCGCCGCTCCGTTTCGGATCGCGGCAAAATGCATAAAATGTAAATCGCGGTTTACAATTACAACGATAAAGTCAATCCTCAATATAGTGAATCGTCGCCACTTCGAGCCAAGGATTCGTATCCGCATCCACTTCGATAAGGGCGAATTCCTCCGCCTTTCCGAGATAGTAGATGGTAACGCGGACGGCCTCCGTCAGGCTATCGTGGTCGGAGAAACATTCCTGCCCGATTTTCTTTATGCTCTTCGGCAGGGTGACGCTGTTTGTTTTGGCATTGAGAAACGCGTAGTCGGTCAGTTCCGTTACGGAATAGCTTTTGCCGGTTTCGGGATCGGTCACGGTATCGGGGACGCGGACATCGGCATTTTTCGCGCCGCGGTAATAGTAAACGGCAACCGTGGCGTCTCCGGTGACGGCGTATTCGATGTCGCCGACGCGGAAACGGTCGCTGTCATCGGCATCGCTCCGGCCCTCGCCCCCGCTTTCGCTTTGCGAAGAGTCCGGCGTTTCGCCGCGGTTTTTCACGGCGCTGTATATGGCGATGGCCGCGACGGCGACGGCCAGCGCCGCCACAACGGCGAGGAGCAGAATCAGTGTGATCTTATCCTCTTTTGCCATTGGTTTTTTCTTTTTCGGAAGATTCTTATTTGTTTTCATATCGGAATACGGAACACTTCTTTATTTTTCGGATTTCTGTCAGAAAGAAGTTTCGGTCTCCGCTTCTTCCAGCATGGATTCAATGACATCCCAGATTTCCGGGCCGGCGACCGCGCTAACGGCGACCATATAGATCACCACCGTGAGACCGAAAACAATACCGATGGCGGAGCAGATAAGACCGGCAAGAGAAGTACTGCAAAAGCCTTTCTGACGCGAACGGTCGACGAGCGCGAGAACAAGACCCACAATAGAGGGAAGGAGTCCGATGCCGCAACAGCAGGCAAACACGATACCGGCAATGCCGCAAATCAGCGCGCCGGTAGCAAGCCCGGAAGTCGACGGACGCAGAACGTCGCGATTCAACGGAGGCATGCCGTTGTCGTTTGTGTGGTAGTAATAGCCGTTATCACGGTTATTGTTGTTATTGTCGTTCGGGTTCTGATAATCCATAATAACACCTCGTTCAGTATAATGGGCGACCGTTATGATCGCTTTATCCTTTATAAGTATACCATATTCCGATTGGTAATGCAAGTAAATTTTTTTGGTACTTCCCTTTTTTCGCAATCTGTGTTAAAATAAATAGCGGAAAGGAGGAAGGCATATGGAATACAAACGCTTTTTCAAGATTTTTACGATCATTCACTTTTCACTGCTTATGACGCTTTTTCTGCTCCTGTTTGTTTATCACCACCCGCTTCTCAGCGCTTTGGCGATGTGCCCTACGCGTTTATTCTTCCATATATACTGCCCTTTCTGCGGAGGAACGCGCGCGCTTATCCTACTTTTGCACGGCCGTTTTATCACGTCGTTTCTCACGAATCCCGTAACGCTTGTTCTGGCGGCCGTCTGCCTGTACTATGAAGTATGCGCCGTGCGCAGTTTGTATACTCATGATCTCCGATATATCCGCGGGGCGCATCTTCGCGTACTTTTTATCCCGCTGGCAGTTGCGGTAATCTGGTTTTTCCTCCACAATATTCTGGCCGCGGCCGGAATATGGGATCCGCTGACATCTCTGTAAACCCGACGGCCGGAGTCCGCATGGACTCCGGCCGTTTTTTTATACCGCCCGTGTGGGTATCCGAGTGGCTTAAGGTGGCATACGGCGCGGCGGCGCGTCGAAACAGCATTGATATGGCAAAACGCACTGTGGGGGAAAATACGGTTGTATCTGATTGTCTTGATACGGCGGACGCGTAAATTGTTGCGTTTGTTTTCTGCCGTCGCGGTTGCACGGCGCGGCTTTACGCGAGTTCCTTCCGTCACGCTACGCGCGCCAACTCCCTACCGGAGGGAGGCAAGGCGAACGTTGATAAAAGTACCGACTGCGGAAGCCTATCGGGACGGCGGGGGGGCGGAATATATTTATATATTTTTGTTTTAACGGATTTTGCAATCAAAATTTTTGCCATATGTGGTTTCAATTTCAAAAACGATTCTGCATAAACAAGCAAACGCCGGCGCACGCTATAGAAAAAAGAGGTGAATCCGATGAAAAACGAAGATACCGTAAAACTGTTGAAAGAATGTAACGCCGGGTGCAAAAACGCCACCAACACCATGGAGCAGGTGCTTCCGTACCTGAAAAAGGGCGATCTTCGCCGCATTATCGAAGAATATAACGAGGAACACGCCGTACTCGGCAAAGAATGTCATAAACTTCTGAATGAAATGCACGAAAGCGAAAAGGACCCGCACCCGATGGTGCGCGCCATGGCGCACACCGAAACGGCCATGCGCCTGTCATTCGACGGGAAACCCGAACAGGTCGCCAAAATCATGCACAAAGGGTGTTTCATGGGGATCGAAAGTCTGTCGCGTTACCTGAATCAATACGAAAATGCAGACGAAGAAAGCCACTGTATCGCCGAAGACCTTATCCGTATCGAGGAGAATTTTGAAAAAGATCTGCGCCGTTTTCTGTAATGCGGGCAAAACACAGAACGGGACTGAACCGATCGGTTCAGTCCCGTTCTTTCGGGTTTGCGGTTTAATACCGCTGATTTTTATTCTGCAGGGGTCGTGGTGTCGAGCGTAACCTTATCGGAAACGGTCATCTGAGCTATGGCGAGACCGCCGATATTGATGTAGTTACCTTTCGTCATGCTGATCTTCACAGTGTAGTTGCCTTTCGCGGGAATATACACCAATTTGCCAAGATCAATGAAGTTGGTCGGGCCGGAAGAACCGTCATGTTTGCTCACAAGAGCGTTTTTCTTCAGGTCTGAGAATTGTACGGTCACGGTAGAGATAGCATTGCCTTCGCTGTCCGCCACTTCGATATTAAGGACGGTATCGTCACTGCCGTTCATGAAAATGCCGGTGCTGTAAACGCCTTCTCCCATCTCGATGGTCCATGCAAGTGTGTCACCCTGACGCATCTGGCAAACGTAACTCTGTTGCCACCGCCCTACTGTATTGCTCGGATTCGGGGTGAACGTAGCCGCGGAAAGAGCGGAGCCATTCTCAGTCTTGCAAGCATACCCCTGATATTCGCCCGCAATCTTCAGCGTAAATCTTGCTTTGGTCAGCGTCACAGCGCTGGCCGACGTCATGACCAATGTATTTTCGCCTTTCTGCAAATACAAGGTAAAGGCCTGCTCCGCATAAGTATCAGTCGTAGCCGCAGGACGGTTGACGGAAGTAACAAAATCATGTTTCAAACCTACCGTCGTATTGCGGATTCTCGTATAGGCTTTCGCGTATCCCATAACCTCAATCAGATAAATACCCGATTCGGGAGCATTTACGGTAAAGGTTGCTTGCTTTGCGTTAATGGTATAACTGCCGTATTCATTGGCGGTATCGGTCAGTTCAAACGGATCGGCCGAAGCGGTCGGCTTCTCGATTTCTCTGCAGATTGCCTGATGGCACGTCTTGCAGGTCGATACCATAGCGGTTTCGGCACTGTTCAATACCCACTCATCGCCTTCATGAGCGAGCAGTACGGATTTTTCATCAACGAAGAATTCTTCGGTGCTGAGAGCATTGCAGTTTTCGCAATGTTTCCAGTAAACAGCCTTATCCTCGCAGGTGGCGGCGCTCTTCAGGTTAGAGCCATCGGACAGTATTCCCTCAATAAACGTATGAGGAAGTCTGCTGGATTCATCTTCAAAGGTTTCGGCACCTTCCGTCGTGATAAAGCCGTTGCATCCGGCGCAGACCTTGTAATACATCTTGCCCTTCGTGCAGGAAAGGCTTGTATCGGAACCGGGAACGAGGTTCGCGTCATTTTCAAGAATGATTTCGGAAGTATAAGAATGGTCTTGGGCTTCGCCGTTTTCAAAGTGATTGCCTTCGGCCTCTTCAGTCGTGAATGTGTCGCAGTTTGCGCAGACTTTCCAATAAGTAGCCGGATTATGGCAGTTAGCCGGTGTTCTCAGGTTGGCGTCTTCCGCCAGCACCACTTCACGTGTGAATACATGAGCGCCCTTTTCACCCTCAAACTGTTCGTTTGTGGTATCGAAGTGATCGCAGGTCTCGCAAAGTTTATAATACATTTTGCCATGCTGGCAGTTGTAATGAGCATCCGAGCCGGGAACCATATTCGCGTCGTTTGCAAGAATTGCTACGCGCGTTGCGGTATGATTCAACTTCGTGCCGGCCTTTGCGAACGTTGCGGCGCTGTCGCCGTTTTCAAATGCGTCGCACATCGTGCAGAGTTTGTAATAAACGGCATCGGCCGTGCAGGTAGCGGCGCTCTTCAGGTTGGCGTCTTCTGCAAGGACGATTTCGCGTGCATAGTTGTGAGCGACTTTCGGGCCCTCAAACGTAGGAGCCGTTGCTGCGGTCGGGTCAAAATGCTTGCAGGCGGAGCAGACTTTGTAATATGTAGCGCCGGTCTGGCAGGTAGCGGTGCCTCCCTTTTTGTTCGCATCGTTTGCGAGGACTTCATTCTTCGTGTAAGAGTGAGGAGCCATCTCGCCGTGCTCAAAGGTTGCGCACTGATCGTTAAAGGCTTTGCAACGCGTGCAGACTTTGTAATACTGCGCTTTTGCGGTGCAGGTAGCGGCCTTTTTACGGTTCTGATCGTTCGCGAGAACTTCGTCTGCAGAGAAATCGTGGCCGAGTTTTTCAACGTTCGTATCGGCAAGCGTTATTTCCGTCGTGCAGGCTTCATCGCTAAAGATCTTATTACATTCGGTGCAGGTATAATATTCGGTGTTACCGTCTTCGGTACAGGTTGCGGCAAGGGCTTCCGTTTTTTCACAAACGTGGCCTATAGCGGCAATCTCCTGTGTCTCGGTCTTATCACAACCGGTGCATTTACGCTGCTCTTCACCTTTATCGGTGCAGGTAGCATCTTTTGTGATCTGCCAGTCTCCCCATGTATGTTCGTGGGGCTTCGGCGTTTCTTCATTACAGGACGCAAAGCAGAACACACAACACATGAGAGCGATAGCAAGCAGTAAAATTTTCTTCATTATGCCATTCTCCTTCATAAAATACAGCGGTAATCCGCTTAAATGTATACTCATTATACCATTGTCTTCCGATAAAGTCAATATTGTTTCGCAAAAATCGTATAAAAATACCGAATATTTCCTGTATAAACTGTGCAAATTGACAGTTTCACGCCACTTCTTTTGGGAAATCGGGGATTATTCGGTCGAAAAAGCACACATTTCCTTACTTTCTGTCGCAATAACGGGAGAAAGCGCGAGCAAAACGGCGGTGTTCAGACCGGTCATGAGGAACACGAGCGTGTCGGTATAGACAAACACATCGGCGGCGGGCAGAAGCGTTCCGACGGTAAGCGACAGTGAGTAGAGAGAAAGAAAGGCCGTGCGCGCCGCGCGGGAGCGGGTGAAATAGCGGAGCGCCGTGGCGGCATAATGCGCCCAGCAGATGACCGTTGCAAACGCGAAGACAAACACGGTGACGGCGACGAGGACGGGAGCGGCGCGGCCGAAGACCGTGGCGACGGTGCGGTTTATGAGATCAACGCCGCCGCCCGTGGGGTCGCCGTCCAGTTCCGGTACGGCAACCAGAACGGCGAGGCCGGTGAGCGTGGAGAGGACGAACGTATCTATAAACACCTCGGCAATGCCGAACAGACCCTGCCGCATCGGCGTTCCGCATTCGCCCGTGGCGTGCGCCATAGGCGCGGTGCCGCACCCGGCTTCATTGGAAAAGATACCGCGCGCACAGCCGATACGGACGGCACGGGAAAAGAGGAAGCCGGCAATGCCGCCGCAGGCGCTTTGCGGTGTGGCGGCCTCGCGGAAAACGCGGGCGACGGCGCCGGGAATCGCAGGCATATGCGTTACAAGCACGGCAATTGTGAGGAAAATATAGAAAGCGGTCATGGCGGGAACAAGGCGCGCCGTTACGGCGGATATTTTCTTTGTACCGCCGAAGACGATCCATGCGCATACAATCGTCAGAATCACGCCTGTGACAACGGGATACAGATGAAAAGTCCCGTAAAAAGATTCGCCGATCGCGTTCACCTGCACAAAACTGCCGATGAAAAAGGAAGCGAGAAGGCAGAGTACGGCAAAAACGGCGGCAAGCGCACGGTGACCGCGGCCGTGGAGTCCGTCCCGGATATAATACATGGCGCCGCCACGCGGACCGTCTTCATCGGGAGGCGGGCGAAAGCGAACGGCAAGCGTGACTTCTCCGTACTTCAGCGCCATGGCAAAGAGTGCGGAAAGCCACATAAAGAAGAGCGCGCCCGCGCCGCCCGTCATCAGAGCGAGCGCCACGCCGGAAATATTGCCGACGCCGAGCGTTCCCGCCAGCGCCATGGCCAATGCGCGCAAGCCGGAAGCACGTTCTTTTTTATCGCCGTTTTCGGGGAAAAGCATGGCTTTCACCGTCCGTATCGGGTGGAGAATGAAAAAGCCTTTCAGGCGTACCGCGAGAAAAAAGCCGCCGAACAAAAGGAAAAGCGGCACAACCGCTCCGAAAAAGCGGCAATTCAGAAAATCAAAAATCCGGGTCACGCGGCGCGCCTCCTTTTTCCGGCAATGTATAGCGGTATACCGCATCTGTTATTATAATAATGAAGATTCAGCCGTGCCGGGAAACGTCGGTTTCGTGCCGCAGATCATGGCTTTCACGGACATTCTATGCCGTGAAACGCGGATTTATAACCGGTTTCCGGCTTTCTCCGGGAGGCGGTGAAACGGCCGGTTATGAAAGTTCCGCGCCGTGTCGGTCAAACGTAAAATGGCTTCCTCCGGGAGGAAGCTGTCGCCGGGCAGGCGACTGAAGGAGAGAGCGCAGTGACGGCTGGCGGCGGTTGGTCGCGCGAAGACGTTGACGGGAGCGTCGGCGGGCGCGGTGTTGATATGGAAAATGCGCTGTGCAGCACTATGGGGTGAATGTGGTTTATCTGATTGCCTTGATACGGCGGACGTAAGTTGTTGCATTTATGTTCGGATCGCCGCGGTTGTACGTCGCGGCTTTGCGCAGGCTCCTTTCGTCACGCTTGTCCAGCCACCTTCTTAACAAGGAGATTATACTAATTTTATAATGTTCAATTCAATGTCAATATCTCTAGTATTAGTTTCTGGGTCAACTTTGCCAATCCAGACTTTATCAATAAACTCATCTACTATTTCTTTATTAAGTTTATCTATAATTGTCCTTGTTCCATACCATAAACGCAGGGCTTACGGTATAACGATTGCCGTTCTTCCGATAAACCTTTTTATGCTTCTCGTCGTAATTGAAGTACAGGAACGATATTTGCTTGTTCTCGTTTATCGCGCGTTCAATAGCGTCCACGTTATAAATAAATGAACTGTTACCCCTTCTGCCCTTATCAAGCGAAATAATATGCTTTGAAATGCTCTCCGCTTGGTGAGTACAAAGCGTTTCCGCAAGTCTTTGAGCAAGTGCTTTCTTTTGTGCAACGGGAAGTTTCGACGCATTGATAACGTCCGCAAGCATAACCACTTCTGCCGTTTCAAGCGACCGATTGACTACATAATAGTAATGGTATTTCTTTTTGTAGGAAAGAACCTCATAACCGTTGTCGCACAAAGTCGCTATATCCTGAACGAGAATTTTACGCGACACATTCAGTCCGCGCAAGGCAAGAAGCTCGGATATTTCGTCGGTATTTAAGGCGTGGTTCTCATCTGTGTTTTTACAGAGAATATCCCATAAGACAAGCAGTTTGATTTTATGCGCTTCGTTTGCCATAATAATTCCCTTATCAGTTATCGGTCAGATTTTTGCTTTTATACTTTAATTGCGATTGTATTTTCCTGCTCCGCAGTCCGTTGTTCAACATAAAGTTTCAAAAGATCCGCCGCCTCATCGGTGATAACGTGTTCCATACGACAAGCATTTTCTTCCGCAATATCATTGCTCGCGCCTATAAGTTTCAGCGCACTCGCAATCGTCTGATGTTTCTGCTCTATGTTCTTAACTTTTTCAATACCGCACTTCGTCAATGTTATTTTCCCTTGATGAAATGTTACATAGCCAAACTCTTCAAGACGTTTCATTGCATTATGAACGCTCACTTTACTATATCCACGTTCATCTGCGACATCAACAGAACGTACCATCCCGTTTTTCTTTTGCAACGCATAAATCGTCGTCAAATACATTTCTTGCGATTCTGTGTTTTCAAGCATTTTCCTTTCCTTATGAATTCATCATTCTCTTCTTGCGTTTCACTACAACTATAATAGTCACAACTACTCCTGCAAGAATAACTACCGCTCCGACCAAAATCAAAGCGTATCCCCACATCGGCATATGAAACGCCACGCCCGGAATACAGACGATAAACGTTCCCGTTTTATCCGTTGCGGTAACAACGTATCTTCCGTATCCGCTCGCGGAAAGTTTTGTCAAACTGCCGTTGTCGTCCATATAGTAAACTTCGGCTTTCGTGCGGTCAAAATAATCGTCCGCGCGGAACAACAGTTCAACTTTACCGCTCAAGGTTATGACTTCGCCGTCTTCACTCAGAAATTCAGCAGAATAAACCTCGAAATTGTCCGCATTCTTTTTCATTGCGGAAGCCGCTTTTTCGTAAATTTCCGAGCCGACCGCAAGTTTTCCCGCGACGATTCCCGCTTTTTCGGGCAAAACGTTATTTGCATCTCTGAATTTAACAATATCGTTTTCGCCCGCCGCGGAACGAATCGTAACAACGTATTCCGAGAACGAATCGTTACCCGATGATGTCTTATATTGCGAGTTAATCGCCTTATAGACCAACTTATACGTTCCGACTTTGCCGAGAACAAGTTTTTCACCCGACACATCGACCGCCTCGTCGCCGTAATACGCCGAGGTCGTGACCGGGCAATCATCGTCGCCCAAGTTTGCCGTCGCTTCGGGAATCGGGAAAACCGTGCCGACTTTCAAAGAATATTCAGCCGCCGCTT
>CAJLXA010000038.1 GCA_905210485.1 uncultured Eubacteriales bacterium
CCGACGCCGCGTCACGATGCGTGAAAGAAGGAGCCGCGCGACGTGTGCGGAAAGAGGGCTGTGCGGGACGGGCCGGAGCGGCGGGGGCGGCGGGAGCCGGCGCGGCCGTTACTACCGGGGTCGGTTCGACGACAGGAGCGGCAGGCGCTTCGGCGGCGATTTCGGAAACGGCGGGAAGGGGTTCTTCCACGGGTTTCTTGCGTCTGACAACGGGTTCGCCGTTCTTTCTCATCGGAGGAATACCGGTCTTGATGCCCTTGTCTTTTCTCGGCTTTCTCTTTTTCTTGTGGGCGTTTTCAAATTCCACTTCGGCATTGGTCTTGAGCGTGCCGTCATCGCTGACGCTCATACCGTCGTCAAGAAGATCGTCGATCGAAACCGAGAAAACGCGACGCATTTTCACGAGTTTTTCGACTTCGGGGTATGCCTGCCCGTCTTCCCATTTATAGACGGACTGTCTGGAAACGCCGATTTCTTTTGCGAATTTCTCTTGCGTAAAGCCGTTTTTCTTGCGCAAGAGTCTCACTTTCTGGCTGAAAATCATTTTTCCGTACCTCTAAAATTTATATAAAATTTGATTTTTTACGGTTTTTTCCGCATAGCGGTTATGGTTTATTCGGCGTCGTACAGCCGCGCGACCAGGTCGTCAAGCTTATAAACGCCGTTTTCGAGAACAAATGTAAACGATGACGCGGGAAAATTCTTTTCTTCTTTTTCCCCGTCTTTTGTTTTTATGACCTTTTCGTCTACCGTCACGGTAACGGTAACTTCACCTTTACGGTTTTTTCCCGTTTTCACGATTTTCAGGGTCGACAGGTCAAAGGAAACGTCGTCGGAAAGAACATTGCTGTCTTTCACGTCGGTATATGCCATAAAATACGTGACGGAGGGATCTTCCGTATCCGTCCATTCGATATATCTCGTATACGAATTCTGTATATCGTTTTGCCGCGAGACATACCGCATCATCATAGTATACGCTTCGGTGCTGAAAATTTCCGTACTTTCTTTCTGTATTCCGTCAAAATCCGAAAATCCCATAGCGGACAGGGCCGCCGTATCGACGGCCTTGTATTTACCGCTTGAAAATCCGTCTTTTTTAACGGGAATACCTTCTTTTGTGAGAAAAATACGGTTGATGGTCTCCGCGCGCCGCAAAACGTCTCCGGCACGCGTAAGAAATTCTTCTTCATTGATCTTCGGCGTTCCGCAGGAGAAAAGGGAAAGGATAAGACACAGCGCCGAAAGAAGGGAAAGCGCCTTTTTCATCATACTTCTCCGTTTTCGTCCGTGTCCGCCGTTTCTTCTTCTCCTTCGTCGTCATCGGCGGAAAGAGGAGACGGGGTTGCGGTCTTTTCTTTTTCGTCTTCCGCGCGGTTTTCTTCCGCCGTTTCGGCGTCGGCCGCTTCTTTTTCTATTTCTTCTTCGCTTTCGATGCGGGCAAAGTTATAGATGAACGCACCCTCGGAAAGACGCATGACGATAACGCCGCCGGCCGTTCTCGAATAGGTGGGAATATCCTTGACGGGCGTTCTGATGATTGTACCGTCGCTTGTGATGATCATAATGTCATCGGTCTCGGCTACCGTTGCCACAGAGGCAAGTTTGCCGGTCTTTTCGGAAATATTGTGACAGAGAACGCCGCTGCCGCCGCGATGAAGCATCTTGCGGAAATCGTCGAAGTCGGTACGTTTGCCGTAACCGCCCTCGGTCAGCGTGAGGAGTTTCTTTTCGTTATCCACAAGCGTTACGCCGACCACGAAATCGTCCTCGGAAAGACGAATACCGCGCACGCCGCGCGCCGTACGTCCCATCGGACGGACGTTCTGTTCTTCAAAGCGCACCGCCATACCGTTATGCGTGGCAAGCAGAAGTTCACATTCACCGACCGTGTGACGGACAAACAGAAGTTCGTCGCCCTCGTCAAGCGAAAGGGCAATCTTTCCGCCTTTGCGCTGATACTCGTATTCGCTGAGAAGCGTACGTTTGATAACGCCTTTCTTTGTCACCATCGTGAGGTATTCGCCGTCGTTAAAGCCGCTGATGGCAAGAACGGCGGTAATCTTTTCACCCTCGCCGACCTCCAGTATATTGACGATATTCGTACCTTTCGCCGTGCGGGAGGCTTCGGGAATACGGTATACCTTTTTCATATACACTTTGCCGACATTGGTAAACATCAGGAAATAATCGTGACTGTTCGCCACAATGATATTTTCGACGAAGTCTTCTTCTTTCGTCGTCATACCGATGATGCCTTTGCCGCCGCGGTGCTGTGCGGTATAGGTATCGGCCGCCTGTCTCTTGATATAGCCGCCGTGCGTCAGCGTCAGAACGCAGGTGTGGCGCGGAATAAGGTCTTCGATGTCGATGTCGTCTTCCGCCTCCGCGATCTCGGTCAGGCGGGGATCGGCATATTTACGCTTGATCTCCAGCATTTCATCTTTGATGATCTGCTTTATACGGTTGATGTCCGCCAGAATCTCGCGGAGTTCCGCAATCTGCAGGTGGAGACGATCAAGTTCTTCTTCAATCTTCTTGGTTTCAAGACCGGTCAGTTTGCCGAGCGTCATTTCCACAATGGCCTGCGCCTGCGGATCGGTGAGACCGAATCTTTCCATCAGCGTTGCCTTGGATTCGGGAATCGACGACGAATGTTTCATGATTTCAACCACTTCGTCGATATTGTCAATCGCGGTCTTATAGCCTTCCAGAATATGGGCGCGGTTAAGTGCTTTTTCAAGGTCGAACTTTGTGCGGTTCGTGATGACCGATTCCTGATGCGCGATATAGTAGTCAAGAATCTGCGGCAGGCTGAGTATCTTCGGCTCATTGTTCACCAGCGCCAGCATATTGATGGCGCAGGTATCCTGAAGCTGTGTGAATTTATAGAGCTGATTCAGAATAACGCTGCAGTTGGCGTCGTTCTTGCAGTCTATCACAATGCGGATACCGCCTTCGCGGTCGGAGGAAAGGTCGCGGATATCGCGGATACCCTCCACCTTTTTGTCCTTGACAAGCTGTGCCATGGATTCGACAAGCAGACTCTTGTTGACCATGTAGGGAAGTTCGGTGATCGTGATCTGATGATGCTCTTCATTGATAACGGCGCGGCCGCGGACATAAATGCGCCCGGAGCCGGTCTTATAGGCCTGCACGATACCGCTTTTGCCGTAAATAATGGCTTTTGTCGGGAAGTCCGGACCGTGGACGTATTCCATCAGTTCTTCCACCGTACAGTCGGGGTTATCCATGCGGTAGATTGACGCGTCAATCACTTCGCCGAGATTATGCGGCGGAATATTCGTCGCCATACCGACCGCGATACCGACCGAGCCGTTTACCAGCAGATTCGGAATACGGGAGGGAAGCACCGTCGGTTCCTGAAGACGGTTATCGAAGTTCGGCGCGAATTTTACGACATTCTTTTCAATGTCGCGCATCATTTCTTCGGCGATGCGGGACATGCGCGCTTCCGTATAACGGTAAGCGGCGGGCGGGTCACCGTCGACCGAGCCGAAGTTGCCGTGTCCTTCCACAAGCGGATAGCGGAGAGAGAAACTCTGCGCCATACGCACCATCGTTCCGTAGACCGACGAGTCGCCGTGCGGATGATACCGGCCGAGAACGTTACCGACCGTTGTCGCCGATTTGCGGAAAGGCTTATCGTGCGTCAGATGGTCTTCATACATGGCGTACATCACGCGGCGCTGGCCGGGTTTCATACCGTCGCGGACATCGGGAAGCGCGCGGCTCATGATAACGCTCATCGAATATTCTATAAAGGATTTTTTAACCTGTTTTTCTATATTGACATCGACGATCTTCTGATCGGGATATGAAAAATTCTGTTTTTCTTTTTCTGCCATTTTCCTTACCTGCCTTATATGTCGAGGTTCTCGGCGAATTTCGCGTTTTCTTCAATATACCGGCGACGGGGTTCCACCTTATCGCCCATCAGAAGAGAAAACATTTCGTCGCAGATCATGGCCTCTTCCATGGTCACGCGCAGAATGGTGCGCGTTTCGGGGTCCATCGTTGTCTCCCAAAGCTGATCGGGGTCCATTTCGCCGAGACCTTTATAGCGGTCGGCTTCCACGCCCGACCCGCCGAGCTGTGCGATGATAGCGTCGCGTTCGGCGTCGGAAAACGCATAGTATTCCTTTCCTTTTCCGCCCTTTTTATAGACCTTGTAAAGAGGGGGCTGCGCAAGGAAGATACGGCCTTCTTCGATGAGTTTTCTCATATGACGGAAGAAAAACGTCAGAAGAAGTATCTGGATATGGGAGCCGTCGACGTCGGCATCGGCCATAATGATAATCTTGCCGTAACGCAGTTTTGAGAGGTCAAAATCTTCGCCGATACCGCATCCGAGCGCCTGAATGATCGGGATCAGGGACGGGTTGGAATACACTTTGTCAAGGCGCGTTTTTTCGACGTTCAGCACTTTACCGCGCATCGGAAGAATCGCCTGATAATTCGGATTACGGCCGGATTTTGCGGAACCGCCTGCGGAATCTCCTTCGACGAGGTAAAGCTCTGTGACGGCAACGTCCTTTTCGCTGCAGTCGGAAAGTTTACCGGGCAGACTGTTACTTTCAAGAACGCTCTTTCTGCGCGTCAGTTCGCGCGCTTTGCGCGCGGCTTCGCGGGCACGCGACGCGGAAAGCGATTTGTCGAGAATACTCTTGGCGACTACGGGATTTTCTTCAAAATATTCGGACAGTTTTGCGGAGACAATGCTGTCGACAAGCACGCGAATCTCGCTGTTGCCGAGTTTCGCTTTTGTCTGGGATTCAAACTGCGCGTCTTCCATTTTGACGCTGATGACCACTGTGATACCCTCGCGGACGTCTTCGCCGGTCAGGTTTTTATCGGAGTCTTTCAATATACCGTATTTACGTGCGTAATCGTTCAGCACCTTGGTAAGCGCATTTTTGAAACCGGTTTCGTGCGTACCGCCCTCCACCGTATTCATACCGTTACAGAACGACATGATGGTTTCGTTATAGGTATCGTTGTATTGCAGAGCCACTTCGGCAATCGAGCCGTTCTTTTCGCCTTTCATATAAATGACCGACGGATGAATCATCTCGCAATGTTTAAGGCCGTTCAGATATTCGACGAAACTGATAATGCCGCCTTCGTAATGAAGCATATCCTCGCGTTCGCGGCCGGGGCGCGCGTCGCGGAGATAGATTTTCACGCCGGCGTTAAGGAACGCCTGCTCGCGCATACGGTTCAGAATGATGTCGTAATCGAATTCCGTGGTATCCGTGAATATTTCGGGGTCGGGTTTGAAACGGACATAAACGCCGTGTTCCGCGGTCTCGCCTTTTTCTTCAAAAGGACGCGCGACCTTGCCGCGTTCAAAGCGTTCGGTATAAAGGTGACCGTCGCGGCGGTTTTCTACTTCCATCCATTCGGAAAGGGCATTGACGACCGAAGCGCCGACGCCGTGCAGACCGCCCGCAATCTTATAGCCGCCGCCGCCGAATTTACCGCCCGCGTGAAGCACCGTGTACACGACTTCAAGCGTCGGAAGTCCGAGTTTCGTATTCATACCGCTCGGAATACCGCGTCCGTCGTCCTTTACGGAAATGCTGTTGTCTTCATTGATCGTGACGGAGATGAGGTCACATTCGCCCGCAAGCGCTTCGTCGATGGAGTTATCGACGATTTCGTATACAAGGTGATGCAGACCTTTCTGCGACGTCGTACCGATATACATGCCGGGACGTTTTCTGACGGCTTCGAGTCCTTCGAGAACCTGTATCTGATTATCGTCGTAATGACTGCTGTCTATCTTTTCGTTCTCTATGGATTCTTCTTTGATTTCTTCCATTTTCTAAATCCTTTTCTCAATTTGTATGCGATACTGTTTTACTTGTACGTCAATCTATATCATGCTTCTTCATCGGCGGCCGTAAGAAATATGTTTGTTCTTTGGCAAAGCCCCGCGGCCGAGATATGAGAAAGCTTTATTTTCCCGTTTTTTTTGTTTTTTCTTTCGGAGAGGAGGAGAAAACTCCGCGGAATATCGCTGTCCGCGTATTCCACTTTTTTTTCTTTTTCGCAAAGATTCAGCATGCGGCGCGTCACGGCGGAAACCGTGGCGGTATCCATGTCGAATATCCCGATTATGTCCTTTTCGCGGACCGTTTCTCCGTTACCTATATGAAGAAACATAGGTTCCTCCCTCCGTATAAATACGCTGATTTACCTGTTCGCGGACATCCTGTTCGCGGCAGGAGGTGATGATGATCTGCCGGTTTCCGCTCTCATGCAGGACTTTTGCCTGCCGCGCGGGATCCAGTTCGCTCAAAACGTCGTCGTAAAGAAAGACGGGGTATTCGCCGTTCAGTTCGCGCGACACTTCTCCCTCCGCCTGTTTCAGCGCAAGGACAACGCTTCGCCCCTGTCCCTGCGACGCGTATACGCGCGTCGGGTCTCCGTTCAGGGTCATCAGAAGATCGTCGCGGTGAACGCCGTAAAGGCTGTACCCGGCGCCGACTTCGTTTTTCACGTTTTCCGTGAGCTTCGCTTTATAAACCGTGAAAGGGTCTTCACCCTCTTTGACGTCCGCTTCGTAAGAAAGCGAGATTTTTTCCTTTTCGTCCGAAAGTTCCGAAAGGAAGAACGCGGCGTATTTTGCAAGTTTTTCGATATAGTTCCGGCGGTAGCGGTATATATCCGCAGCCGCGGCCGCCATTTTCAGCGACCATATTTCCAGTTCGGAAAGATCGAGAGGAAATCCTTTCTGCGCCATTTTCAGAAGAAAATTGCGGTTTTCGAGAATTTTCTGATAATTCCGGTAAAGGCCGATATAAGCGGGATAGCATTGCGAAATGGCGATGTTCAGAAAGTTGCGCCGTTCTTCCGGCGCTCCCTTGACAAGCGACAGGTGTTCGGGGCAGAAGAGAACCGCGCGGAACACGCCGATCATTTCCGAGAGACTTTCTTCCTTAACGCCGTTTTTCTCGCGTATCTTCGCGTTTTTACCGATGCAGAACCGCAGATCCTTTTGTCTTTTCTCGGCGGTAAAGGAAAGCCGGATATCGAAAAAATCCGCGCCTCGCCGGATCATATCCGCGTCGCGCGCCGTACGGAAACTTTTTCCGCGGGCAAAGTAGTAAACGGCTTCTATAATATTGGTTTTTCCCTGCGCGTTATTGCCGTACAGGAGATTCACGCCGTCCGTAAACGAAATTTCCGCTTCTCCGATATTGCGGAAATCCGTAACGGTGAGCTTTTCTATTTTCATTCTTCTTTCATGCGTACGGGAAGTACCATGTAGAAGAAGTCGCTGTCTTCTTTCTTTTCGACGGGTTCGATCGTGATGCTCTGTTTCGGGGATTTCATCGTGATTTTCACTTCGTCGCTGTCCGCCGCTCGGACGCTGTTGATGAGGTAGCGGCAGTTGAAGCCGATCTCAATGTCGTCTCCCTCGTGCACACATTCGATTTCGTCGTACACTTTACCGTTGACGGACGACGACGTGAGGGTCATCATATTGCCGGTAACCACCACTTTGACGTGACTGCGCGCGCTGCCCTGAATCTTTTCTTCCGCCACAAGACCCGCGCGTTCGAGTCCTTCCAGAAGACGGAGACGGTTGATCTTCACGAAAATCGTCTGATCTTTCGGCATAATGCGTTCGTAGTCGATATATTCGCTGTCGATCATACGGGTGAAGAACGTGATGTCGCCCATACGGAAGATTGCGTGCTTCCGCGCAAGATAGACCGAAACTTTTTCGTCGCCGTCGGGGAGCATACGGATGAGTTCATTCAGCGCGTGACCCGGAATGATAAAAGAAAATTTGTCGGCATACGAAGCGCCGATGCTGTCTATATCGCATTTTACCGTGCAGCGGGAAAGGGTATAACTGTCGCAGGAGACCACTTCCATCACGTTTTCGTTGATCTTGAAAAACGCGCCGCAGAGCATGGGGCGGGATTCCTGAACGGCGACCGAATGAATGACCTTGCCGATCATCTTTTTCAGAAAATCTCCCGCAATCGTGAAGCCGCGTTCGCCCGAAAGTTCGGGAAGCGTCGGAAATTCCGAGCCTTTGAACGCATAGAGGGAAAAGGAAGATTTTCCGGAATACAGACGGACGTTGAGACCGCTGTCCACTTCCATCGTGATGTCGCTGTCGGGCATGACCTTGATATATTGGAGGAGGCGGGTGGCGTTGATGATGTAGCTTCCTTCTTCAATGATCTGCACGTCGTCCATCAGCGCGCGGACGCCCTTATTCATGTCGTACGTGGAAAGGCGCACTTTTCCGTCCTCCAGCGTTTCAATCAGAACGCCTTCGATGGCCGCAATCGTATTTTTGGTAGAAACCGTTCCCATCGCGGGAACCAGTTTCTGAAGAAAACTCTCTTTCGGGAAAACGATTTTCATAATGTACCTCGTGTCTTTGTCATTTTTGCCGCCGCACGGCGGCCGCAGGAAAAGAAAAGTAAAAATAAAGATAGCAGAAATAGCAGTAGGGGGTGTTTATATGGTGGAAAAGGGATAAAACCCGGCAGAAGACCTTGTTTTTCCGCGTATTTTTTCTGTGGAAAAATCTCTGGATAGTGAGAAAGTTTTCCACAGGCGGATTTTTCCGTCTGTTTTTCCACATTTTATCCACGCGGTTTTTAACGGCTTATCCCGTGGAAAAGGTGGAAAATCACTTGCCGATCAGATTCATAAGTTCGTTGATTTCGCTTTCCAAAACGCTGTCCGTTTTGAGTTTTCCCTCGATGTTGACGTTGGAAGAAATGATCGTCGTATGGTCGCGGTTGAAAAACGAACTGATTTTGGAAAAAGAATAGTCGGTCATATGGCGCATGAGGTAGATGGATATGTGGCGCGCCATAGCGATAGAATCGCTGCGCTTTTTGCTTTTAATGTCTTCGACCGAAACGCCGTATTTTTTGGAGACCTCGGTCAGTATCTTCTGAACGATCTCTTCGGGGGAGGCCGTTCCCGTTGTGAATTCGGCCACGACGTTCTGCAGTTTTTCGTCTGTCAGTTCTTCGCCCGAAAGAAGCGTGTACGCGGCAAGTTTTTTGATGGCGCCTTCAATCTGGCGGATATTGTTTTTCAGCCGTTCCGCCATGTAATCAATCATGTCGGGCGTGAGGGCAATATGCAGTTTCTCCGCTTTTTTACGGATAATGGCCACGCGGAGCTCAAAAGACGGCGGCTGTATATCGGCAATCAGTCCCCATTCAAAGCGTGTGAGCAGGCGCTCTTCCAGGGTCTTGATTTCTTTCGGCGGCCGGTCTGATGTAAGAATAATCTGTTTTCCTTCTTCGTAAAGGGCGGAAAACGTATGAAAGAATTCTTCCTGTGTGGATTCCTTTCCCGCGATGAACTGAATGTCGTCTATCAGGAGAACGTCACAGTTACGGTATTTGTCGCGGAAAGCCGACGCGCGCATCGGCGAATAGGAACCGCCGTGGATACAGGCGATAAGTTCGTTTGTAAATTCCTCGCCTTTTTTATAGACAATGCGGATATTGGGATTGTTCTCCTTCATCTTGTTGGTGATGGCGTAAAGAAGATGCGTTTTGCCGAGTCCGCTTTGCCCGTAAATGAAAAGGGGATTATAGGCGTCGTTCGACCGCGCGGCAACCGCAACGCAGGCGGCGTGGGCAAAACGGTTGGAATCGCCGACGATAAAGGTGTCGAAAGTGTATTGCTTGATGATATTCGGACTTTCGATATCGGGGCCGATGTCTGTATTTTTTTCCTCGTCGTCTTCGTCGTCAAATTCGGGAGGAAGCGCTTTTTTTACGTCCTCTTTACCGTCCGCTTCGTTTTCTTCGGAGGGGTAGGCCTGCGCCGGGCGCTCTTTCACGATAATGTCAAAAGGGAAGGGGTAACCGCAGGATTCCCGTATGGCGCTTGTGATGCGGTCTTTGAACTGTTCGAGAAGAACCTTTTTCTTGAATTCGTTCGGTACGGAAAAGATGATTTTTCCTTCGACGTTTCCGCCGACGATCTCTTCCACGCGTATATCGCTGAACCAGAGATTGTAGATCGTACTGGAGGTGTTATTTTTAAGGAGCGAAAGCACGCCTTTTTCGACTTCTTTTATGGGAAACATGAATCCTCCTGTGTGGTGAAGATAGACTAATATAAATTATTTATATTATAGCATATAAATATATATATTGCAAGATGAAATTGAAAAATAAATATAAAAAAGAAAAGCAGAGTTTACAATGACAAAAGAGAAAAGTAAATTTTTCAAAAAAGACCTTTACAATTTGTCATAAATTGTGATACAATAACATAAAACCCGACAAAATAGAATTTTGTCGACAACTGACGTTGTGTGCGCTTTGCCGATGTCAAACCGCGGTTTTGGTTGAAACCCGTCGTAAAAATGCCTGCAAATGCTTCGCGCTTGCGCATTTTCACTTGCGTTATAACATAAAACCCGACAAAATAAGATTTTGTCGACAACTGACGCTATACGCGTTTCGGAGGCCGTAAACCGCCGGCCGCGGCGGAACACACCGTTATGCAACGCGCTTTATCCGTCCGTACGGTTTCTGTCGGACGGATAAATTATTTACGGAAAATCCGGATGTTTTCCACACACGGTGGAAAAAGACAAGCACGGAAAAAGAAAAATTATATTTTCATTTTCCATACTACTGTAACACATAAGTCACTGCGAAAGGGGGTACTTTTTATGATTTCCGTTGTGATTCCTATGTACAATGAGCGGAAGATCATCGAAGAGACTCTTATGCGCCTGACTTCCTATCTCGACGCGGAATTTCCTGGCGACTATGAACTCGTTTTTTCGGACGACGGTTCGCAGGACGGTTGCGACGCGTATATTGCGGAAAAAGAAAAAGAGACCGCCGGCCGCGTCCGTCTTTGCCCCGGAAAAGTGAATCACGGAAAGGGAAGTGCGGTCAGAAAAGGCATATTGGCGGCAAAAGGCGACATCATTGTTTTCACCGACTGCGATCTGGCATACGGAACCGCGTATATCGGCGACATGATCCGTCTTATGCAACAGGACGAAAAGACCGACGTTCTTGTCGGTTCGCGCGCCATTCACCCGGACGGATATGCCGGGTATTCGGCGTTCCGCCGTTTTCTTTCGCGCGGCTATATGAAATTTCTTTCGGTCATAGGAGGTTTTCGCGGAAGCGATTCGCAGACCGGTCTGAAAGGTTTTCGCGCTCCGGCCGCCAAACGGATTTTCTCACTTTCCGAAACCGATAGGTTCGCCTTTGATCTTGAGGTTCTGATGATTGCGGAGCGGCTCGGTTACACCGTAAAGGAAATGCCGGTCAAGGTGATAAACAACCGTCCGTCCTCCATGTCGTTTCTGAAAGAAAGCCTGCGCATGCTCCGCGACGTTATGAAGATCCGGAAGCGCGTCCGTAAAATTAAAAGGGAAAATGTAAATCCGGATTAACATATAAGAAGATACGGATAAAAAGGAATCGCCGCTTTTTTCTCCGGCGGCCGAAATATACGGCGAAGCATACCGGTATAAAGGAGAAATCTTCCGTATCGCCTATATATAATAAAAAGGAAGAAACTTTTTCTTCCTTTTTACGCATTATAGGATAAAATACGACATGCAATGTCCGGAAAATCCGCCGCTTAAAACAATGGGTCATATATAAATAAATGCCTTATTGTAAAATTTCATTTACAATAAGGCTGTTTTTATTTTGTTTCGTGAAGCGCTTTGACGGAAAGAGAGAGAACCGGCGACACTGCTGCTTCCGGCGTTTCTCCGCGGACGGTGCATCCTGCCGCGCGGATATGGCCACCGCCGCCGAAAGCCGCGGCAACCGCCGCCACATCGGAGGCATTGGAGCGGAGGGAGACCTTGTATACGCCTTTTTCTTTATCCGATTCTTTCAGGATAAAGGAGATTTCCACGCCGCGCAGGGAACGGAGAATGTCGATCCCCGTTTCAAAATCGTCGGAAGTAAGACCGGCGCGATCGCGTTCTTCCTGCGTGACGACCGCATAGGAGATGCGCCCGTTTTCCTCCGTTTTCATTTTTCCCGCCACGAGCGATTCGGCACGGAGTTGGTTTTCCGATTTGGAATCAAACAAAAGGCGGTTGATACGCGCCGCGTCCGCGCCGTAACCGATCAGCCGCGCGGCCGCAAGATGGGTCTGCGGCGTGACGTTGCTGTATCGGAAGCATCCGCTGTCGGAAGAAACGGCGCTATAGAGCGCGTCGGCAAGATTTTTCGGAAAATCCGGGATTTTCTTCTCATGATACAGTTTTTCGGCGAGAAGAAAAAGAATTTCTCCGGCGGCGCAGGCGTCTTTTACGGTGAGATGGTCGGAAAACGGAGTGGAAAGCGCGTGGTGGTCGATCGTCAGCACAGGCGCGTATTTTTCCGCCCCGCCGAGTTGCGCCGCGGACGCTACGTCAACGGCAACGGCTGTACGCCCGCTTTCGTCGGGATCGCCGACCGGCGGCAGAAAGTCGCTTATAAAGGAAAGGCGATCCGGTATTTTATCGGCGCAGAAAATGGCGGGCGTTTTCCCCATGAGCGAAAAAAGAACGGCGAGCGCGGCGGCGGAACCGTAGGTATCGCCGTCGGGACGGATATGCATTAAAATCAGCGGTTTTTCGATTGCTTCAAGGCGCGAAAGCGTTTCGTCCGGCGTGAGGGACTTACAGTCATGCATGATCGCCGTCACCCGCTTTATCGTCGCTTATGTCCGCGTTTTTGTCCTCTGTTTCAATTTCATGCAAAAGTTTTGCAATATGGGCGCCGTGTTCCATCGAATGATCGGCGTAAAAGGCAAGTTCGGGCGTGATGCGCAGGTTCAGCGTGGCGGCCAGATGGCGGCGGAGAAGACCCGTCGCGTTTTTCAGCCCTTTCAGCGCTTCCTTTTCGTCTCCCATGCAGGAAAAATAGACGCGTGCAAACTTGAGATCGGGGGCGACTTCGGCGCGCGTAATACTCACAAAAGCATTCTGGATGCGCGGGTCGCGGAGGTCGCGGGCGGCGATAGCCAGTTCCTGCGCAACGGCGTCGTTGATACGTCCTCTTCTGTATTTAGCCATGTTTTTCAGTCCTTTATTTTATAATTTATTATGTGTTTCTTTATTTATTATCGGCGCTTTTTATGTATCTATCCCCGCAGGGGAGATTGATCTCCCTGACGGCAACGCCGAGTTGTTTTCCGAACATAGTGGCGGCATGTTCCGCAAATTCCGCGGCGCCGTCGCTGACATAACAGGTGAAATTCCCGTTTTCCTTTCCGTCCCGCACCGTCGACGCCATGCGGTAGGCGGCAACGGCGCCGCTGTCGATCAGCCGCGCGGCGGGAAAAACCGTGCGTATGGCGTCCGAAAGCAGGGAAAAATGCGTGCAACCGAGAATGACCGTGTCGGGGGAGAAATCCGCCATCGGTTGCAAAACGTCCTGTACCGTGAGAATCACGGATTTTCGGCGTATATCGGTAAAACCGTTTTCCGCCATGGCGACAAAGAGCGGACAGGCAAGTTCTCTTACTTCGGCCGCAGGAGAGCGTTTTGTCACCGCTTCGCGGAAAGTATGGGAACGCACGGTGGCCGATGTGCCGAGAACGAGAATACGTTTGCCGTCGGCGGCCGCTTCGGCCGCGGGGTTCACAACGCCGTAAAGGGGAATCCGGCTTTTCTTCCCGATATGCGGCAGTACCACCGAAGAAACGGTGCCGCAGGCCGCTAAAATCCGTTCCGCGCCGCAGGACGAAAGAAAACGGAGCGCGTCTTCCGCGTAACATATCAGCGTTTTTTCGCTCCGCGTGCCGTACGGCATGTGGGCGGTATCCCCGAAATAGACAATGTCGGTGCGCGGCAGGAGCCGCGACAGCGTGAAAGCGGCGGTAAGACCGCCGATCCCGCTGTCAAAAACGCCGATCACGGGTGCTCCTCCGCAAAGGAGAGCAGGTGGGCGACCAGTGCGTCCGCGTCGCACCCGAGTGCGTCGCAGGCCATGCGCGGATAAAGACTGATGTCGGTGAATCCCGGCAGGGTGTTTATTTCGTTGAAATACAGCGCGTGTTCGGTCAGAAAGAAATCGACGCGCGCAAGACCGCGGCAACCGAGAAGACGGAAGACGCTGAGAGCGATGGAGCGGCACCGTTTTTCGGTGATTTCTCCGACGTCGGCCGGGAACACCGTTTTTGCCGTTCCGTTTTTATACTTGTCGTCATAATCGTAAAAGGTGGCGCAGGGAATGACTTCGCCCGGCCGTGAAGCGACGGGACCGTTTTCGGTATCCGTGACGGCAACTTCTATTTCGCGGCCTTTGACATAACGCTCAGCCAGCACGCGCGTGCCGTAAACGCAGGCGGCGCGGTATGCCGCGTCAAGTCCCTCCGGGGACAGAACGACGGAGGCGCCGAGAGAACTGCCGCCCGCAGACGGTTTCATAAACAAGGGATAGCCGAGGACAGAGGCCGCGGCGTCCCTGTGGTCGCCGGTCACTTCGACAAACGGGACGACCGGCACGCCGCTGGAGGAAAGAATACGCTTTGTAAGAATTTTATCCATGGCGACCGCCGAGGACATGACGCCGCATCCGACGTAGGGAATACCGATATAGTCCAGAATGCCCTGTAAACGCCCGTCTTCGCCGAAAGTGCCGTGGAGAACGGGAAATATCACATCGGGGCGTATCGTCACTGCGGAATCGCCCGGCAGGAGAAAACCGCCCTTTTGCGGAACAAGCGGCGAAAGAAAACGCGGATCGTCACCGAATTTATCGGTTTCCACCGCATGAACGCCGCCGCGGAAAAGCTGGAATTCGCCGTTTCGGTCAACGGCAATCTTATAGAGGTCGTAGCGGTCGCGGGGTATATGCCGCATGACCGCGGCCGCGGAGGCAAGCGATACTTCGTATTCGCCGGACGGTCCTCCGAACAGAACGGCGACCCGGATTTTTTCCATAATGACCCTCTTTTCTGTTTTTTAACAGAATATGAGGGAAGACCGAAACTGTTTACCGAATGACGGCCACGCGATCGTTTTTTGCGTAGTCGCGGAGTATCTCGCAGGTCATTCCGGCGTTCTTTGCAAGCGCCGTTACGGCCACGCCCTGATCGTATCCGATCTCAAAGAGGAAAAATCCGCCGCTTTTCAGCGACCCGCGGAAATCCGTGAGGAATCGGCGGTAGAACAGAAGTCCGTCGTCGCCGCCGTCCAGTGCGATGCGCGGTTCTTTTTGTACTTCGGGGGCAAGTTCCGGTATCACATCGTGCCGGATATAGGGGGGATTTGACAGAACGGCGTCGTAGACTCCCTCCGGCAAATCGTCGCGCAGAAGATTGCGCCGCAAAAGCGAGAGCCGCGTGCCGACGCCGTTCAGCGCGGCGTTTTCGGCGGCGAGGGAGAGCGCCTTTTCGGAGACGTCATAAGCGTCTGCCGTGGCGTCCGGGCGGTGGCAAAGCGTCGATATGGCGATGCAGCCGCTACCCGTGCAGAGATCGGCAAAATGCGCGCCGGGGGCAAGAGAGGAGACCGCTTCTTCGACCAATCGCTCGGTATCCGGCCGCGGAATCAGGCAATCGGGCGAAACGCGGTAGCGTTCGTTGTAAAAAAACGTTTCGCCGAGAATATAGGCGAGCGGCTCATGGCGGAGACGGCGGGCGACGGCTTCCGTAAATGCGGGCGTATCGCAGGACAGGCCGGGGGACGCGAGAAGTTCCGCGGCGGAAACATGGCAGAAAGCGGTGATGAGAATCCGCGCTTCCGCGTCGGCGTCCGCAATCCCCGCAAGAAGAAGCGCGTCGGTCAACTCACGTTTCGTCATGCGGCGTTTCCGTTTCTTCGGTTGCGACGGCGGTTTCCGCTTCCTTTTGCGGTTCGTTTACCGCTTCTCCGTCGTTTGCCGTATCGGACAGCGGTTGCCGTACTTCGCCGGTATCGAGATTGCGGACGGTCAGACCCGAGGTGTCAAAATCGGGGAAAACGTCGGGCATGGCGCATTTCAGCGCCGTGATCGCCACTTCAAGTTGGGAAAGATCCGGCTCGCGCGTCGTCAGGCGTTGCATCCAGAGGCCGGGGGCGGAAAGAATACGGACAAGAACGTTATTATGTTTGCCGGCATACATAATGAATTCGTAACCCACGCCGACGACGACCGGCAGAAGAAGGAGCTTGAACAGGGCGCGGAGATAGGTAGGGAGTGACGCGGGAATAAAGAATCCGACGATAATACCGATAAGGATCATGACGAACATGAAACTTGTTCCGCACCGCGGGTGAAAACGCGTATGTTTTTTGGCATTTTCGGGCGTAAGTTCGTCTCCGCGTTCATAGCAGGCAATGCTTTTGTGTTCCGCGCCGTGATAGGCAAACGTGCGGCGTATATCCGGCAGGAGGGAAACAAGATAAATGTAGCCGATAAAGATCAGGATTTTGACCGCGCCTTCGATCAGGGTGAAGAAGCGGTGCGTGGCGCCGCCGGTGAGCGTGTCGATGCCGCGGGCGGCGAGGGCGGGAAGATACATGAAAAGGAAAACGGCAAGCGCCACGCCGAGTACCGCGGCGATTACCATAATGGCGTCGGTCAGTTTGAGACCGAGGTGCTTTTTCAGCCATTTTTCAAAGCGACCCTCTTCTTCTTCCGCATTGAGGCCGAGCGCGTCGGCCGATACGTTCAGCGAACGCATGCTGAGTTTCATCATTTCAACGAAGTTTACAACGCCGCGGATAAGCGGAAGATTGAGTATCTTGTTTTTTGTGCGCACCGAAACGAACCGCTGTTCGGATACGGTGATACCGCCGTTTTCAAGGCGGCAGGCGGTGGCGCATCGGTCTCCCGATTTCATCATAACGCCTTCCAGAACCGCTTCTCCGCCGACTTTTCCGAGCCGGTCGTTTGAAGACGGGACGTCTTTTTTCATATAATTACCTCTTTCGTGAGCATTTTTCTACATTTTATATAATATACGCGTAAAATGTGCCGCGGTATCTGTCCCTGAAAATTGCCTAAAAGCATGCGGGGGGATTCGCCGTACAGGCCGCGCAAAAGCGCGGAAAGGATTGCGGTGGGCAATCATACTGCATGTATTATCCGACGAATGAAAATACTTGCTCGCAAGAGTATTTTCATGTGGGACAACAAGGAAAGCAGACGGCGAAGAATTCGCCGTACAGGCCGCGCAAAAGCGCGGAAAGGATTGCGGTACGCAATCATACTGCTTGTATTATACCATACGCTTGTGACGAAATAAACTGCTTTTATGAAAAAAACGAAAAAAACTTGCGGGAGCGGACGCCGATACGGACGAACGGCAAAAAAACCGCATAAAATCTGAAAAATATGAAAAAAATATTGAAAAAAGTGTTGACAAATGGAAAAAGTCATGGTATACTATGAAAGCTTCACCGCGAAAGCGGCAAGCGGGAACGCAAAACGGCAAGGCTTGTCCGAAAGTTTTAAAAAACTTTTAAAAAGCTCTTGACAACGGCATATCTTCGTAGTATAATACGTAAGGTTCGCCGAAAAAGGCGTTCACATCGGTCTTTGAAAATTGAACAAATTGAAATTTCGAACACGAAAAGTGTGAAGGA
>CAJLXA010000039.1 GCA_905210485.1 uncultured Eubacteriales bacterium
GTGTACGAACTTTCGTTACTTCCGGTTCGGGAAGAAGCGCTTTGATGGAAAGGGTGGGGCGGCGTTTTTCTTCGTTGAACTCAATAATGCGGGCCGTAACCGTTTCACCGACAGAAAGGACGTCAGCAGGGAGATTGATCTTTTCAAGAGCGATCTTGGCAACGGGAATCAGCGCTTCTACGCCGTCCGCAACCGTTGCAAATGCGCCGAAAGGCAGAAGACCCGTGACGGTAGCTTCCACAACATCGCCGATAGCGTGATTTTTCTTGAACAGATACCAGGGATCATTTTCCTCGCTCTTGTAAGAAAGGGAAATGCGCTGGGTTTCGGGATCAATGGATTTTACGGTAACTTCGATTTCCTGACCGATGGAAACAACTTCGGAGGGGTTTTTAATGCGTTTCCAGGACAGTTCGGTATTGTGAACCATACCGTCGATACCGCCGAGATCCACAAACGCGCCGTATGTCGTCATGCTCTTGACAACGCCGGTAACATGTGCGCCGACTTCAAGACGGGCAAGGGCGGCATTTCTTGCGGCTTCACGCGCTTCTTTGCGTTCGGCAGCGCCGACAACGCGAATAGAACCGATGGCGGATTTTCTGCTTTCGTCCAATTTCGTGATAACGAGGCGCTGGGTCGTTCCGCGGAGAGTGTTGAGATCCGTATCTTTCGGGGTATCGGTAAGGGAAGCGGGAACAAAGATCTTGCAACCGGCATAGGTTACGCGAATACCGCCCTTTACAACTTCGGTAACGGGGGCTTCGATGATCTCGCCGGACTCTTTTGCGGCTTTGATAACTTCCCAGCCGGCGTCGCTGTCAACACGTTTTTTCGAGAGTGTGGCCACACCCTTGCCGTCGTCTACGCGAATAACGAAAGCGCGGACTTCGTCGCCGGGTTTGAACATGGTGCGCAGATCGGCGGCCATGTCGTCCGTGGCTTGTTCTTTTTCGATCATGCCGGTGACTTTGGCGCCGAGATCGAGATAAACGGCTTTATCGTCGACAGCGGTAACAATACCGTTTACGACTTCTCCTGTATGTAGTGTCTTGAGGGATTCCTCAAGCATTTCGGCAAAGTTCATTTCTTCCATTGGTTTAATATCTCCTTTATTAAGCCGACAGGCGTCGAAGCGCCCGCGGTAATACCGATAGTGGTTTCCTGCGGAAATGCAGGCAATAAACCGACGTCTGCCGCCGATTCAAGCCAATAGGTTGCGGGGCAGCGCTGTGCGGCAATTTCATACAGACGGCGGGTATTGGAACTGTTTTTCCCGCCGACGACAAGCATAACGTCAACCGAAGAGGAAAGCGTTTCAGCTTCTTTTTGTCGTGTTTCCGTAATACTACATATTGTATCAAAAATTTTCGCATTAGTAAAGTATTTTTTGAAAAAAATTTTACATTTTTTGAATTCTTCGTGTAAAGCGGTGGTTTGCGAAACAAAAACCGCCTTTTTTTCGGAATTTTTATAAGGAATCACCGCATTTTCAAGCGCATGAAGATCGCACACAAGGTGCTTCGTTCCTTTGGCATGGCTCAGAATACCAAGGCTTTCCGGGTGACCTTCCGTTCCGAGAAGGAAAAAGAGCGTATTCTCATCGGTTTCTCTGTCGGCAATACGGTGGATCCGCTTCACGTACGGGCAGGTCATGTCCGCCACGGAAAAAGACGGATTCTTTTGTGCGAAATCCGAAAGCGCGTGTTCCTCATTTAAAGGAATACCGTGTGCGCGAATGACGAGAACGGTCGGAGAGGTATCGGCCGCAAGGGCGGGAATGTCTGCCGCCTTGGCGATGTGTACGCCGCGGTCACGGAGCGAAGAAAGGTACACTTCGTTATGAATCAGTTCGCCGTAGGTGAAAATTCGGTTCTTTCCGTCGGCAAGCGATTCTTCCACAAATGCGGCGGCCCGGTTAACGCCGAAACAAAAGCCCGCCGTTTCCGCGACAATGAATTTCAAATTTCTGTTCTTCCTTTTGTTTTATTCTTTCGGGAGCGCCGCATGACCGGTATCTTCATCGGCAGGCAAGCTTTTTTCATACCCGCCGAGGCGGCAGATTTCACCGAATACTTTGGCGGTGGCCGCACTGTAGGCTTCGCGGTTGCCGTTTTCAAGGCCGAGTTCCTGAAGCGAGAGCGGTTTGCCGATAATCAGATCAATGCGGCGGAGAAAAGCATATTTTTCGTTTTTGACCTTGATGCAAACGGGTATCATGGGAACGCCGGCATGAGCCGCAATCATTGCGGCGCCGTTCTTTGTCGGCGTATCGGCCGGGTTCACACCCGGACGGCGTGTGCCTTGCGGAAAAACCGTAACGATCTCGCCGCTTTTGGCGAGGGAAATGGATTTCTTTACGGCGTCCACATCATAACCGCCGCGGTCAAGAGGAATCGCTCCGAGCGAACGGATAAGCGGTGAAAGAACGGGAATACGGAAAAGTTCCTTCTTGGCAAGGAAACAAGGCTGACGGTCGATCGGTGCGGCGATGACAAACACATCGCGCACGGCCAGATGATTGGAGCAGAGAACGGCACCGCCGGTTTCGGGAATATTCTCCTGACCGACCGCACGGATACGCAGGAAAAAGCGGACGAGGCGGGCAAGACATATTTTGAAGAAACGGTACATACGCGATCCCTTTTGCGGATGACGTTTTTTTCGTTTTTTATGCTGTTTATTCTTCTGCTTTAATTTTTCTTCGATAATTTCAACAGCGGCTGTCAAAGTCTGTTCGGGATCCATAGCGGAATTGTCGAGAATCACGGCGTCGGTTGCGGGTATTGCCGGCGCAACGGCACGCGTTGAATCGTTTTCATCGCGTTTACGTATATCGGCGAGCACCGCCTCCGGCGTCGTGTCAATGCCTTTGGCGCAGAACTCAAGATAACGGCGCTGTGCGCGCGCTTCATCGGAAGCGGTCAGAAAGATTTTCACATCCGCGTCGGGGAATATGACCGTGCCTATGTCGCGACCGTCCATGATAACGGAAGCCGTGGCAGCAATCTCTCGCTGCGTGTTCAGGAGAAATTCGCGTACGGCGGGAATGGCGGAAACGTGCGACGCATACATGGATATTTCCGGCGTGCGGATGGCGTCTCCGACCTCTTCGCCGCACAGAAGAACGTGCTGTTTTCCGTCGGAGAAAGTCAGGGAAAGCGTTATTTCGGGAAGCAGAGCGACAACGGCCGCGACGTCTTTCGGATCAATATTTTTTCTTCTGACATAGAGCCCGATCGTACGATAGAGCGCTCCCGTGTCAACATAAACAAGATTCATTTTTTCGGCAATCGCGCGGGCAAGGCTGCTTTTTCCGGCGCCGCTCGGGCCGTCAAGCGCAATTTTAATGTATGAGTTCGGGGTCATAACGTTTCCTTTCCGACATAGCGTACGGCACTTTCTGCCGCTAAATATCCTGTTGAAAATGCAATCTGAAGATTATATCCGCCTGTATAGGCGTCGACATCGAGAACTTCTCCGGCGAAGAAAAGGCCGGGGCAGATTTTCGACATCATGGTTTTGGGATCGACTTCTTTAACGTGAATACCGCCTGCCGTGACGATGGCTTCGCTTACCGGACGCGTTCCGGAGAGAGAAACCGTCAGTCCTTTCATGTGGCTGAGTAAACTGCGCCGCTCGGCTTTGGTTACGGCATTGACCTTTTTGTGCGGGTCGATACCGGAAAGACGGATCATGGGCGCAATCAGTTTTTGCGGTAAAAGATCGGACAGGGCATTGGCGAAGTCCTTATTCTTGTATTTTTCAAAATCCGAAAGCAGACGGTGATCCAGTCTTTGTTCATCCAGCGCCGGCTTCAGGTCAATGACCGCGTGATAGTCGGACACAGTGCAGTCCACAAGGTGCGCTGATGCACTGAGAACGACAGGGCCGGTAATGCCGAAATGGGTAAACATCATTTCACCGAAATCACGGTAAATTTCTTTACCGTTTTTGTTGCGCACGGAAAAATCAATATTGCGGAGGGAAAGTCCCTGCAATTCGCGGCAAAGAGGATCGGGTGATGTGAGCGGAACAAGCGACGGGCGACAGTCGGCAAGCGTATGTCCTGCGTTTTCGGCAAGACGGTAACCCGAACCGTCCGAGCCTGTCAACGGATAAGAGAGGCCTCCCGTTGCCAGAATAACGGCGTCAAACGCATAGGTTCTGTCGGTGAGGACTTCTCTGATTCTGCCGTCGTTTATTATTAGTTTTTTGACTTTTTCATGTTTATAAGTTACATTTTTAGTATACTTTTTCAAAGCGTCCACAATATCGGCGGCTTTATCCGAAACGGGAAATACCCGTCTGCCGCGCTCCGTTTTCAGCGGAACACCCAGGCTTTCAAAAAACGATATGGTTTTTTCGGGTGGGAAAGCGGAAAGAGCGGCATAAAGAAAGCGCGGGTTACGGCGAACGTTTTCAAGAAATTCCGGGACGGTACAGTTGTTTGTAACATTGCAACGCCCTTTTCCCGTTATCATCAATTTACGCCCCGGTTTTTCATTGCTGTCAAACAGCGTGACATCGGCACCCGCTTCCGCCGCAGTTCCGGCAGCAAGCAGACCGGCGGCTCCGGCGCCGATAACGGCGATTTTTGCAGAGTGATTACTGTTTTGCATAGATTTCGTATTCGTCCCACACACGTTCCAAACGGTCAAAACGTTCCTTTACTTCGGCCTGACGTTTCTTGGTTACGGCGACCAGTATAGCGTTGATAATGCTGAGAGGAGCGACGAGGGAGTCGACAAACGATACCATATCGCTTTGTGCCGTCAGAACATGCGTAGCGTCGGAGGCGATCGGCGAAGCGGCGCTGTCCGTCAGCGCAATAACGGTTGCTCCGCGACTTTGCGCATAATGTACGGCGTGAACAATCTTGGACGAATAGCGGGGAAAACTGATGGCAACGATGGCGTCATTTTCACCTATATCAAGCAATTGTTCGAAAACTTCACTGGAGGAGGTCGGCTGAACAAATTTCACATTGTCCATAATCAGACTGAGATTAAAATTCAGAAACGAGGCAAGGGAGGCCGAAGAGCGTACGCCGATAATATAAATGGTTTTGGCACGAAGGAGGTCGTTAACGGCGCCGTCAAAAGCCGCGTGGTCTATGTTTTCCAAAGTATATTTGAGTTTGCTGATGTCGGAACACAGAACGCTTTCTAAAAGGTCGCTGTTTCCCATGCGGAGATTGGTGACCTCTATACGCTGGTTGGGCGTGAGTTTGGCACGCACCAGTTCCTGCACCGCTTTCTGCAGTTCGGGATAACCGTCAAATCCCAGTTCAATGGCAAAACGGACAACGGTCGATTCGGATACGCCTACCATTTCGCCGAGTTTGGCGGCGGTCATATAGGCGGCGCGGTCATAATTTTTCAATATAGCTTCCGCAATGCGTTTTTGACCTTTTGAAAATGAAGGAATCATTGCTTCGATTTTTGCGGAAATATCATTTGTCATACGGTTTCTCCTGTTATCCGCAGCAAGCGCCAACGGATATATTGCAATCATTTTTACGATGCTGTATGGACAGAACGTCCAAATCAATATTATAGCACAGTCATTTTCGCTTTGCAATGGATTTTTATGGTAAAATCAGGAACATTATTTCCGTAAATGAAAAGAGCCGAAGATTTCTTCGGCTCTTTTCGTTCACTCGGCGGGAACGGGGGTTCCGTCGTTTTCGTCTTCGCTGTGGTCGACCATAATCTCGTCTACTTTGAAAAATGCCGCGTACATTCCCATAAATGCGCCGAGCGCGAAAAGAATAACGAGGGGAATGGCTATAGCAAGCGGAATGGTGAATGCCACAAAGAAGCACATGAAATCAATAAGGACGCAGACGGCAATGCCGAGAAGCGCCATGAAATTGCGTTTTGCATTGAGTATAGCGAAAATCAGCGAGTTTTTCAGAATTTTTTTCATCGGAAGATCGAATGTGACAATCTGGAGATAAATATAAAAGCGCATGAAGAAATAAATGATCGAAATCATCAGCATCGTCCAGAAGAGGAAACTCATGAGAAAACCGCTTTGCATAAAGAAGAATACAAGATTGTAGGGAATGAGAATCAGGAGAATACCGTCAAAGATGCCGAAGAAAAAGCCCTGTTTCTTATTGACTTTTACCGCATGACGGAAATCGTCCCATATAAAAACGGGGTTTCCGCGCACCATTTCCCGAAGCAGGTAGGTTGTTCCGACATTGACAAGTCCGAATGTGAAAAGCGTCAGAAGCGACAATCCGAGAAACACCCAGTTCGCCGTCGTCATGGCGGAAGCCTCGGTCTGTGTGGCGAAAAGCGCGCGAAGAACCTGCGAGAGACCGGAGGCGCCACCGTTATCGAGCAGGAGGCCGCCGACATTCATAAACAAATCTTCGTGCGGCGCCATATACTGATAACGCAAAAGACCGGAAAAGCCGAGTATGGCAAAGAATATGGGAAAATTTCCGAGGATCATCAGAATATTGACGGAGATCAATTGCGAAAAGCGCAGTTTCAAAGAAATGAAAAAGCCTTTCAGATCGTGTTTCGTGTAAATATCCTCTTTGTTTACACCTTTACCGTCACGTTCAAAATCGAAAAGGCGGAATCGCCGTTTCTTTTTTACCGGTTTTTCTTCATCTTCATCGTAAGGCAAGTTTTTGCACCTCGTTTTTGTTACATTTCAGCGTTTATGCGTATTTATCATTATTTTACCATAACACTCATATAAATGCAATGATATTTTCATGAATTCGGATCGTTTTATGTAAATTGTCTGAAAACTCTTGCAATCATGCGGTAGCGTGTGCTACAATGGAAGAACGAAAGAGAAAGCGGGCATCAGCCTGTGGAGGTTCTGCAAACCGAGGTATCGACATATGATTAAAAATAAGTTTCACGCCATGAGCACCCGTTTCCCAACGCTTGAAACGCCGCGCCTGATATTGCGCCGGATTCTGCGTTCGGACGCGGACGATATGTATGAATACGCGCGTTTGCCCGAAGTAACGCGCTACCTTTTGTGGGACGTTCACCCGGATCGCAATCACACCTATCTGTATATTGACGGTCTGCAGTCGCAATACCGCATGGGAAAATACTATGACTTTGCCGTGATTCTGAAAGAAAACGGAAAGATGATCGGTACATGCGGATTTGCGTCCGTGGATTTTGAAAATGACGCCGCCGAGATCGGATATGTCATCAATCCGGCATATCAGAATTGCGGATATGCAACGGAAGCGGTGCTTGCCGTGATGAATTTCGGATTCGGTACATTGGGACTCCACAGAATTGAGGGACGTTATATGTCCGAAAACCGGCAGAGCAGGCGCGTCATGGATAAATGCGGCATGATATATGAAGGGGATCGTCGCGAGGGTGCCAAAGTAAAAGGGAAATACGAAACGGTAGGCGTTTCGGCGATTCTGAAAACGGAATTTTTCGCGCGGAAACATTTTGGCGATGTCAACTGAATAAGGAAAGAACCGATCTGCCGACGGCGGATCGGTTCTTTCTTCGTGTATATGGTACTTTGTGCGGAAACTACGTGATCGTGAAAGGCTTATTTCCGACAGCCGCAGCCGTTGCCCTCGTTTCCGGATTCGCGTCTGATCGGTACGGCGTCGCCGATCGAAAAAGCGTCGTTCGGGAAGGGCATATTGCGGAACGTGCCGCAGGGATCGTCGCTCGACTGGGACAGACATTCTTTGTCGGGAACGCTGTAGTCGCTTGCGCTGACGAGAATCTGGGTCGGACGTTCGATACGGACAACCGAGAAAACGCCGATCGAAGCATAGAGGTAGTTCTGCGTCGGATCAACGAACGGACCGTCGAAGCATTCAAGAATACTTTCGGGGATATCGACGTTGCAGGTGGGCGGAGCATTGCAGGACGCGACTCCGTTATCGTCACAGCCGCAACTGCAGCCGCCTGTGCAACCGCAGGGAGCACCCTTGACATCGACGGAGAGAACGATCGGCGGAGCAGTTTCCACGACACCGATCGGCAGACTGGTCGAAGCGGCGCAGGACGCGGCATCGCAAACACTGCCGCCGGGCGTGGAACGGTACGAAGTGATTTCGCCTTCGCCGCCGTACAGGATCACGCTCTTTTCAAATACGACAAGACCGCAGAATTCCTGCGAACGGCCGGTCCCTGTGCCGGAGCAGGCTTCAAGCGTCAGCTGCAGATACGTGCGCGCGGTAACACGATAGAAACCGCGGTTGAAGAGTACAGGATCGACTCCGACAAATGTGGAGAGGATTCTGGCGTCACGCGCCCTGACGGAGCAGTTGCCGTCGATGATTTCCTGACCGACGGCGGTGAGGTAAACTCTTTTATCTTCGTAACAATCCCGGTCACGGCAGGAATCCAGCACACGATAAGTGTCAATACAGACGGTTTCTCTGCTCTGCGACGAAGGATTACCAAGACCAGAGTTACGGTTTTCCAACATGGTATGATCCTCCAAAAAAGAATGGTATCGAGACACATCATGCGCCTCGATACCATTTTATGCAGAGAGATGCGGATTTGATAAATGCGATCAGAAGAATTTTTTCAGAAGTTCGCCGCAGTCATCGGGAGCGATGGAAGCGGTCATGACGCAATTGAAGCCGAATTTTTCGGAGAGGCCGTTCACCTGCGCAACAAAGCGTTCAAACGCGTCCTTGTCGTCGCCGCAGATCTTCAGGGCTGAGTCGACGAATATGTCGGTGATATCGTGATTGCTGGCGGCAATACCGGCGATAAAGCCGTACAGAGCCTCCGCGTCTTCAACAAAGAATGACTGTGCGTCAATAAGGCGCGCTTTGTGAGAAATGTCAAAATTCAGCTTTTCGCCCTTTTCAATACAGACAACGGAACCGTTTGTGGAAGCCACAGCCTGATTCACCATGCCGATAAGAGTTTTGGTTTTACCGGTACCTTTAACGCCTGCTATTACTTTAACCATAGAAAAATCTCACTTTCGTATCGGATTACAGCGGAATATTTTTCCTCTGTACTTATATCATACATGAAAAATGCGAAAAAAGCAAGAGAAAAATGAGAATTTTTACAAATTTAACGATTATTTCAGTCTTTCTTCCAGAGCGGCGCGCTGTGCTTCGTATCCGGGTTTACCGAGAAGCGCAAACATGTTCTTTTTATAGGATTCCACGCCGGGCTGATTGAACGGGTTTACGCCGAGCGTGTAACCGGATACGGCGCAGGCAAGTTCAAAGAAGTATACGAGGTAACCGAAAGTATAGGGCGTGCGATCCTTAACATGGATAACAAGGTTCGGAACGCCGCCGTCCGTATGGGCGCAAAGCGTACCGAGCATGGCCGTTTTGTTTACTTCGGAGAGCAGTTTGCCGGAAAGGAAGTTCAGTCCGTCAACATTTTCCGTGTCGTTCGGGATAGTGAACGAAGAGCCGACGTCGTCCACGGCGACAACCGTTTCAAATATATTGCGTACGCCTTCCTGAATATACTGTCCGAGGGAGTGGAGATCGGTCGAGAAAACAACGGAATCGGGAAGAAGACCCTTGTTGTCTTTGCCCTCGCTCTCGCCGTAAAGCTGTTTCCACCATTCGTTCAGCATCAGCATATAGGGCTCATAGCCGACAAGAATTTCGGTGGCCTTACCCTTTCTCAGGAGAATATTACGTGTGGCGGCGTAAAGAAGGGCGTCATTTTCTTCGATTTTATCGGATGTGAGTTCTGCGCGTGCGGCAGCCGCACCCTGCATCATCGAAAGAATATCGATGCCGGCGACGGCGATCGGAAGAAGACCGACGGCGGTCAGAACCGAATAACGGCCTCCGACATCGTCGGGAACCACGAATGTTTCGTAGCCGCGTTCGGTAGAAAAGGCTTTCAGTGTGCCGCGGGCACGATCGGTCGTCACAAAAATACGTTCGCGGGCACCTTCTTTGCCGTATTTCTTTTCAAGCAGGGCACGGAATACGCGGAAAGAAACGGCCGGTTCCGTGGTGGTGCCGGATTTGCTGATAACGTTGATGCAGATATCGCGTCCTTCGCAGATCGAGAGCAGATCGTTCAGCGCCGTTGTGCTGATATTGTTGCCGGCAAAATAAATGTCGGGCGTATCTTTCTTCAGATTATTATAAAGAGGGGATTTGATGAATTCAATGGCCGCACGGGCGCCGAGATAGGAGCCGCCGATACCGATAACCACGAGAATGTCGCAGGTTTTACGGATCTTTTCGGCAGCGGCTTCAATGCGTGCAAATTCTTCTTTATCATAATTAACGGGGAGATCGACCCAGCCGAGAAAATCGTTGCCTGCGCCGGAACGGTCGCAAACGGTTTTGTATGCGGCGCGGATTTCGGGCGCAATGGCATCAAAGTCCTTTTTTTCGATAAATCCTTCGGTGAATTTTGTTTCCACTTTAACGTTCATGGTAGTATTCCTCCGTTTTACATCTTAAAATCAGTGAAATTTCAGTACTTTCTTATTATACAACGCGCGATTTAAAAATGCAAGACGAAAAGCAAGTTTTTCGCGGAATACACAGCAAAATATATCAAAAAATAGACTTTTTTGCAACAATTGTCAAATCATTCCGCGCCGATCTCGGATAAACCGACAAATTGTTTTAACAGGCGCATAAAATAAGAGAAAAACGTTATCTTTTCGACATCGGCCTTTACGGTAATATCCGATTCGCCGATTTTTTCATCGCCCTTTTTATAAATGACATGCCCCACAACGTCGCCGGCTTTCAACGGCGCCGCCAGTGTTTCGGGAAGCACAAGTTCGGTCGTTACGCCGGAAATCGCGCCTTTTTCCAGGATAGCGGAGAAAGGAGCCGCCGTCAGAGACACGCTGTCGCAGATGCCGCCCGTTACCGGAAGCGTTCCGCAGTCGCCTCCGTCGTATGAATAAACGCCGTAATTGGCAAAGCCGAAATCAAGAAGCGTACGGGCAATGTCGTTCCGGACATCACGCGTGGGGGCGCCCATGATAACGCAGATAAGCTGCATGTTATCCCGTTTGGCTGTGGCGCTTATACAGAATCCGGCCCTGGAAGTTGAACCTGTTTTCAGTCCGTTTGCGCCGGGATAAAAACGAACGAGACGGTTTGTGTTAGTGAGAATAAAAGCGCCGTCGCGGATACTGTCCATCCAGGTACTGCTGTAAGTCAGGATCTTTTCGTGGCGGATCAGTGCCTGCGACATAAGGGCGATATCGCGGGCGCTCGTCACATGATTTTTCACGGTGTCGTCAAGGCCGTTCGTGTTTTCAAAATGGGTGTTTTTCATCCCCAATTCCGCAGCTTTCTGATTCATCATGTTGACAAACGCTTCTTCGCTGCCAGCGATATGTTCCGCCAGCGCCACCGTGGCATCATTGGCAGAGCATATCACAACACATTTCACCAGTTCTTCCACTGTGAGTTCTTCGCCCACTTTGAGATATACCTGCGACCCGCCCATGGAGGCGGCACGTTCGCTTGTCGTCACTTTTTCGTCCGGTTTGATCTTGCCGGAATCAATGCTTTCCATCGTAAGCAGAAGCGTCATGATCTTGGTAACGGAGGCCGGCGGCAACGCTTCGTCCGCATTTTTTTCATAAAGGATTTTTCCTGTGGAAGCCTCCATCAAAATGGCCGATTTGCAGTTGATTTCGGCGGTATATTCCGCGGCAGAAGACGTGAAGGCCGCCAATATACCAAAGGTGCCGCATAATAGGGCGACGGCGAGAACCAAAGACAGTTTGCGTTTCATCGTTATTATTCTCCTTTTAAGATTCTTGTTCATCTTATGATTCCGTGCCGTTTTGTATGCTTCGGCCATGGTTTTTTGCGGTTGGCACTTGATATTTTCATTTTTATCGTGTACAATAATACTGTATTGTGAAAAAAGGTGGTGTCTTTTTGTGATTCGCAAAGAAGTATGTCCCGGTATTGCGCTGACCATGGTGAATACCGAGAAATTCAAGGAGAATCGGCTTGCATTGCATTTTATTCTGCCGCTTGTACCTGAAGAAGTGCAATATTACGCCGTTCTGTCCAAGATTCTGAAACACGGTTCCCACGCTTATCCCTCCATGTCGGCGTTTGCCCGTCAGCTGGAAACCTTATATGCTTCCAATATTTCCTGTGAAACGGCAGTGCGCGGAGAAACGGAGATCTTTACGGTTTCCTTATCCATGTTGCGTAACCGCTGTACCGGCGGCGATATGGATCTTACGGTAGAGGGAACGAAGTTGCTTACCGGCCTTTTGTCCGAACCGCTCCTGAATCGGGACGGCACCGGCTTCGACGAAAAGAATGTGGCCATGGAAAAAGCAAACTTCCTGACGCAGATCCGTTCGATCGTAAACAACAAAGCGCTGTATGCGATGGCCCGTTGCCGTGAGGAAATGTGCAAAGGGGAACCGTACGCTACCGGTGCGCTCGGAACAGAAGAAATGTTCCGTACTTTCGATGACGCGAAACTGTTGCCGTATTTCAAAAAACTGTTGCATGCTTCCCGTGTGGAAGCGGTCTTTATCGGTGACGAACCGGAAGACAGAATATCGGCGCTCTGTCAGCCGCTGTTCACATTTCTCGGCGCAAGACAGGTTCCCGATCTTTCCTGCCGCGTTGTCCGCACGGTAAAAGAAGTGAAGCATATTACCGAATCCGCCGATACGGTGCAGGGAAAACTTTCCGTCGGATTCCGCACGGGCGTTGTAACCGCCGATCCGATTTCTTATGCGTACCCGATGTTTTCCACGGTGCTTTCCGCGTCCCCCGTATCCAAATTTTTCATGAATGTCCGTGAAAAACGCAGTCTATGCTATTATTGCAGCATGAGCGCAGATCGTGAAAAGGGCGTTGCCTTTGTCAATGCCGGTATTGCCAACGATAAAAAAGAGGAAACCGTTTCGGCGGTTCTGCAGGAGATCGAGGCCATGAAGAAAGGCGAGATCACCGATGAAGAAATGCGTTTTGCACGCTCGTTTCTCATCGACAACTATCGTTCGGTGACCGATTCGCTTGAAAGCATGGATGTCTTCTGCCTTGGAAATATCCTCAGAAATGAAGAAAAAAGCGTCGATGACTATATCGACGACGTGAATAAGACCACAAAAGAAGACCTGACGAAAATTGCCGACGGTATGTTGCTCGACACGGTGTATTTTCTCCGTGGAAGCGGCGATCGGAATGAGGAGGATTCCGCGGAATGAAATACGATTTTACCATAACGGAAGAACCGAAGTTACAGGAAAAGTATTATTACCACAAACACAAGAGCGGCTTGCGTATTTATATTCTGCCGAAAAATTTCTCGACATATTACGCTATTTTTGCTACAAAATACGGTTCACTTGAACGCACTTTCCGCGTGGCGGGAGAAAAAGATTTTGTCACAGTGCCGGACGGCGTCGCACATTTTCTCGAACACAAGATGTTTGAGGAAGAAGACGGAAGCGACGCATTTGAAAAATTTGCGCCGTTCGGTGCCAGTGCCAACGCCTACACGTCTTTTGACAAAACCGCCTATCTCTTTTCCTGCACCGATCACTTCTACGATTCGCTCCGCGTTCTTTTGTCCTTTGTGAAACATCCGTATTTCACGGACGCCAATGTGAAGAAAGAACAGGGGATCATCGGTCAGGAGATCGGTATGTGCCAGGACAGACCGTCGACTCAGCTTTACTACGCGCTGATGAACGCGCTCTATTCTCAGCATAATATCCGCACCGAGATTTGCGGAACGGTGGACACCATCGCCAAAATCACGCCGGATATTCTTTACCGCTGTTATCGCACGTTTTACAATCTTTCCAACATGGCGCTTTGTGTTGTCGGCAATGTTTCGCCGGACGACGTTGTCGCGCTTGCCGATGAACTTCTGCCGCCCGAACCTCCCGTTGAAATCGAAACGATATATCCGAAAGAAACGGAAAAGGTTGCGACGGAATATAAGGAAATCCGGATGCAGGTGGCACGTCCGATGTTTATGATCGGCGTAAAAGATACCGTGACCGACGGCGACAGTCATATGCGCGAAAGACGTGCCGCAACGCTGAATCTTTTGCTTGATCTTCTGTTTTCCGAGACTTCGCCCTTGCACGCCTCCCTCTACGAAGCGGGACTTATCTCCCGTGCGTTGGACGCGGAATATGAATACGGTAACGGATATGCGCATGCCTTGATCGGCGGCGAAAGCGATGACCCGGAAAAGGTCTTCCGCCTTGTGAAAGAAGAAATTGCCGCAAGAAAAAAATCACCGCCGTCCGAACAGGATTTTTGTCGTGCCCGGCGCACCGCCTATGCCGACAATATCCGTCTTTTCGACAGTACAGAGGACATCGGAAACGCATTTATTGACGACTTATTTTCCGGCAGCGACATTTTTACCGCTACTACGCTCGTCAACGACATTCAGTACAGCGAAGTGCTTTCGATGCTGAATGAATTCTTTAAAGACGGCAGTATGACCCTGACGGTGGTAAAACCGAAAGAGAAGAAATAACGGAGTTTGTTATGACACTGATAGAAGGTAAAGCAGTAAGCGCCGCATTGCGGGAACAGCTGAAAGAGCAGACCGCACGGTTCACCGAAAAATACGGACGCCGCCCCGGATTGTTCGTCATTCTTGTCGGAAATGATCCTGCGTCGGCGGTTTATGTACGCAACAAGGGGAAAGCCTGCGCTGAACTCGGCATTGATTCCGAAACCATTCTTTTGCCGGAAGAAACAACGGAAGATGATCTTCTGCAAAGAATTGACGCGCTGAATCGCGACGATCGCGTTGACGGTATTCTGTGTCAGCTTCCTCTCCCGAAACACATTTCCGAAGAAAAGGTCATAGCCGCCATTTCTCCCGATAAAGATGTGGACGCTTTCCACCCGGAAAATGTCGGACGAATCCTGACAGGGCATTATCGCTTTCTCCCCTGTACGCCGGCCGGCGTTATGGCGCTTCTGGATTATTACCATATTGATGTTGCCGGGAAAAACTGCGTCGTCGTCGGTCGCAGTAATATCGTCGGAAAACCGCAGGCGCTTCTTCTTCTTGAACGCAACGGCACCGTAACGATATGTCATTCCCGCACAAAAGATCTTGCTTCCTTTACGCGTAATGCGGATATACTGGTGGTGGCTGTCGGAAAACCGCGCTTTATCACAGGAGATATGGTGAAACCCGGCGCCGCGGTCATTGATGTGGGGATCAATCGCATGCCCGACGGTAAACTGTGCGGCGACGCGGATTTTGATACCGTAAAAGAAAAAGCGGCTTATATTTCGCCTGTTCCGGGCGGCGTCGGACCCATGACGATCACCATGCTGATGAAAAACACGCTTACCGCGGCGGAACTGCATGCGAAAGCCAACATTTTTTAAAAGAAATCCGATATTTTTCCCGGATTTTACTTGACAAATCGCATAAAATCATTTATAATATTCTTGTTATATTCTGGAGATAGTAAAGTCTCTTTGCAGAATGCGGAGGGAGGGGAAAACAGATGGCAGAAGTTAGAGTTAAAGAAGGCGAATCTCTTGACGTGGCTCTTCGCCGTTTCAAGCGTCAGTGTGCCAAATCCGGTATTCTGAACGAGATCCGCAAGAGAGAGCATTACGAAAAACCCAGCGTGAAGCGTAAGAAGAAATCCGAAGCTGCAAGAAAGCGCAAGTATAAGTAATGCGATAAAGCCGTGCGAAAGCACGGCTTTTCCTTTTTCCGGCGGAAAGACGAAAAAATTTCCTTGATTGATTTTTTCTTTATACAGCATACTATTTTTGAAAACAAGAAAGGATTGTCAAAGAAAATGAAACGTTGCATATCTTTCCTTTTGTCGGTTGTTGCGGCGGCTCTTACTGTGACGCCGTGCGTGGCCGCCGGAAACGGATTTTCGGTCGTGCGGAACCGCGATCATAAACAGCCGCACCCCGATCCGACATATTCTTATATAGAAAAATACGATTGCTATTATGTAGATAAAAAACACGGAGATACCGCGGAAGATAAGGTACTTTACCTGACATTTGACGCCGGATATGAAAACGGAAACGTTGAAAAAATTCTCGATGTATTGCATGAAGAACAAGTACCGGGCGCTTTTTTTGTACTTTCCCATCTGGTCGCGGATAACACGGGACTGGTTCGTCGTATGCGCGACGAGGGGCATCTCGTATGCAATCATACCGCGCGCCACAGAGATATGACAAAGTGTACCGATAAAGCGGCCTTTGAAAAAGAACTGAATGCCTTGGCCTCGCTTTATAAAGAAAAAATCGGCGAAGAGATGCCGAAATACTATCGTCCGCCGGAAGGCAAACTCAGCGAACAAAATCTGCAGTTTTTACGTGATCTCGGTTATAAAACGATCATGTGGAGTTTTGCCTATGCGGATTGGGACAATGACCGCCAGCCGGATCCTGTTGCCGCCAAAGAAAAAATCATGACGTACACGCATAACGGGGCGATCATACTCCTTCACCCGACGTCGGCTACCAATGCCGCCATTATAAAGGACTGCATAAAAACATGGAAGGAGCAGGGGTACCGTTTCGGTACGCTTGATGAATTGTAATGCGTCGGAACACCTTTTCAACCGTGGCATTTTTTCTGATTCTTTCGCTTCTTCTTCCGATCTTCACTTGTACCACATCCGCGGAAAACACCGGGACAAAAAAGAAAATCGCTTTGACATTTGACGACGGCCCGCATCCGCGCTATACCGATGAAATTCTGGATATTCTTTCGGAATACAATATCAAGGCTACGTTTTTTGTCATCGGCACCAATGCCGAATACTACCCGAAGCAACTGAAAAGAGAAGTCCGCGAGGGGCACGAGATCGGAAACCACACCTATTCGCACCCGCATATGAAAAGCCTTGACGCCGCCGCCACACGTGAACAGATTCTGAAATGCCAGAAAGTAATCACGGATCTTACGGGTAAACCGCCGAAACTCTTTCGTCCGCCGGAGGGATTCTGTACGACGTGTACGTCAACTGTCATGAAAGAATTTGGTTTCACGCCCGTACTCTGGAACATTGACACGCGCGATTGGGCGGGTACGTCTGTTGACGCTATTGTCAATAATGTAAAAAACGGGGCCGGTTCGGGGAAGATCATACTGTTTCATGATTATGTATCCTGCAAAAACAGTACAATTCCCGCATTGCGTATCCTGATACCGTACCTCCTGAAACAAGGATACGAGTTCTGTACGGTCAGCGAACTTTATGAGAGCATGCATGGCTAAAAAAAGTGCAAAGCATATGCTTTGCACTTTTTTATTGAAAGTATCAGCGCTCCTCGCGGAAATAGTTGAGGCCGAGGCTGGCAGGAGGCTGTGTTTCGCGTTTTCTCCGCACGCTGATCAGTATCAGAACCACAATGGTAACCACATACGGAAGCATCTGAATCAGCGGCTGGTACATTGTCGGCGCATTGATCTTGCTGTTAAGCACATAAAGCGCACCGAAAAGGTAAGAACCGCCGATGGCAACGGCAGGGT